>JASHVY010000562.1 GCA_030044345.1 Acetobacteraceae bacterium
GAGGCATCGTCAATCAAAGACTGGTGCCGCAACTCTGCCCGAACTGCGCGATCCCGCTTGCGGAAAGCGACCCCGCTTCTCTCCCGGACCGCGTCCGCGCTGCCCTGGCAACCTACGGCGATCTCGGTCTCGTAAAGTTGCGGGGTGCGGGATGCGAGTTCTGTCACCACGACGCGGTCGCGCGTCGCGTCGCCGTCGCAGAAGTCATCGTCACCGATGCGGACCTCATGGCTGACTTCGTCGAGGAAAACGCCGACGTCGCCAGGCGCAACTACCGCAAGCGCCAACAAGCAGATCGATCTGTTCTGCACACCGCGATGCTCGGCGTCCTCGAGGGACGCTTCGATCCGCGCGATGTCAATCGATGGGTGGACGTCGTTGTCCCTTTCGACGAGGCCGATGCATGAGATTTGGTGAAGACCTCACAGCGAACGTCCTGGACAGGCTGATCCCGCAATGGAGCGGGCTATCCGCCACGGCCGTTCAAGCGCAAATGAATCGGCTCGCGTTCTCGTGGAAGGTCCGCTCCGACCTCTATCGCCATATGTCGGTGCAAGTCGGCAATCGCGTCGGAGAGGTTGCGGCGCTGGAGAAATTCCTCAAGCGCTTGCACCGGCAGAAACGGAAAAGTTGCGCCCAGGTGATTGACGATGTGCTCCGTCGGATGGGCGACGGTGCTCAACTTTCGACCGCGCTCCGTCGTTGGGTTCCCACTGACGAGGCATTGACCATCGCCGGGGGTGAAAGGGCGGGACGCATCGCCCATGCCTTTGACCTGCTGATTGAATCGAAGCGCCGCATTGCCAATGTCCGCCGTGCCATGGGCGCGGCGTTTGTCACGCCGATTGTCTATCTCCTGGCGACCTACGGTCTCCTATGGGCGATCGGCACGTTCTTTCTTCCGAGCATCGCCCAAACCGTTCCGCCGAACGATGTTCATGGTCCGGCCGAGCTGCTCTATGCCCTGGGTTCCTGCGCGACCAGCCCGGCAATGCTGATCCCGGCCGTCGGGCTCGTTGCCGGCGCCGGGTGGATCGCATGGGCCTTGCCGCATTGGACGTCGCGCTACCGAGTCACTGCCGAGCGTTACTTTCCGTTCAATTTTTATCGCGACATTCAGGGGTATGTGTGGCTGCTCACATTCGCTTCAATGCTGCGCGCCGGCATGAGCGACACAACCATCCTCAAGTACCAGGCGGACCATGCGACACCATACCTCCGGCAGCGACTCTCCATCGTCCGCTGGAAAATGGAGGACGGACAGGGACTCGCCGACGCCTTGTCAACGAGCCGGCTCGGATTTCCGAACCCGGACCTGATCGACGACATTGACTCGACGTCCGGCTTTGCCGACTTCCCCGAGCGCATCATGCAGCGGGCCGTCCAGTGGGCGGACGAGCTCGAATGGACCACGAATGCTCGAGTCCACTCGCTCGGCTTCGCCTTCCAGATTGGGATGTATGTCGTGATGCTCGTGGTTCTCACCGGCATCACCAGCTTGTCAATTCAGTTCGGGCACGTGCCCGGGCTGCCCTAAGAGGCGAGGCAACCATGTCGGAAATACTCGGGACGCTCTTCAAATACCTCCTGGCACTGCTGGCCATCGTTGCCGTGGTCGTCGTGCTGCAAGAGGCCCTGTCGAGCAACAAGGTCTCGGAAGCGGCCTCGGACGTGACGACCCTGCAGTCAAATATCGCGCAGCTCTACGGAGGCACCGCCAATCTGGCATCGCTGAGCAATACCGTCGTCATACAAGCGAGTGCGGCACCGAACAGCATGGTCAACGGCAATACCCTGCTCGATCCGTGGTCGGGCGCAGTAACCGTGCAGCCTGACGGAAATGCCGGCCAGTTCGATATCATTCTCGCCGGCGTCCCACAATCGGCATGCAGCCAGCTTGCGACCTCGGTCACGTCCTACCAGAGTGTCACTATCAACGGCACCGCCAACACCGCCCCCGCCGATCCCGGCACACTGGCGACGCAGTGCGACGGTGCAACAAATACCGTCCAGTTTTCCTTTTCGTCATAACGAGCCCATTGTGGAGTTGCTGTCGCTGCCGTTTTCCGAGCTCTACATCGAGGCTGACCCGGCCTCATCATGGATGAAGCCGACGCCCGATGCTCGCGACATAGAGCCGGTGCCAAAGGAAGCCTACGACGATCTGACTCGGCTTCGGGCCGAGCTCATGAGTCGGTCTTCGAGCGATTCCTTCAGTGTCGAATGGGGCATCGCTCATCGGGAAAGGCTCCGCGTGAAGCCTATTCGCACCGCCCATATCAACCCACTCTTTGTTTGCCGGCGGTTCAGGAGCCTACCTCAACCGCTCAAGGAACTGGGCATGCCGCCTCAAGTGGTCGATCGCCTGCTCGATCGGCCTGCGCGCCCTGGCCTAACAATCTTCATGGGAGAGATGGGGTCAGGGAAGACCACCGCCGCGTCATCGTACACCGTCGAATATGTCTCCCGTCACGGCGGCCTGGCGGTGACAGTCGAGGTGCCGATTGAAATGGACCTCGAGGGCAAACACGGGCGCGGCAAGGTCTATCAAACCGAGGTCGAATCCGAGGAGGATATTGGCCCGGCGCTTCGGGGCATGTTGCGGAGCTCGGCTAACCTTCTTTTCTGCGGCGAAGTCAAAACCGACGCGGCCGCACGCGAAGTCCTGATGCTCGGCACATCAGGGCATCCCGTGGTGACCACTTTCCACGCGCCCGATCTCCAAACCGGCTTGATGCGATTCGCGCGCATGGCAAGCGACCAGAATGACGCTCTGGCGGAGGCTTTTACGGCCGCTTTCCACCTGACCCTGCGCAACGCGACCCGCTGCCAGGACGCCGGAAGGGAGCCAGGGCTTCCCGGTCGCAGTGCTCCGCCGGAACGGCTGCTGACGGTCTCGCCCTTGCTCGCGCTTGACGGCACCCTGGACCAAGTCCGGTCGGCAATCCGCTCCGGGAGCTTCCACCAGCTCAAGAGCGAGATCGATCGGCAACGGCGGCTCTTCCTCGGCGGCAGCACCCCATGATTCAAGGGCTCTGGTCCTTCGCCATAGTCCTGGCCCTCGCCGGAATCGCCGCGATCGAAATGAGCCAGGCGATCGCGACTGGCTCGCCTAATCCCCCGCCGCTCGCCACGTCAACAGCTCAGGACTTCATCATGTA
>JASHVY010000563.1 GCA_030044345.1 Acetobacteraceae bacterium
TGGAAGATCGCCCACAACACGTTTTTCGGGGTCATCATCCAGAGCCTCTGTGAGATCACGGTGCTCGCGGAGAAAGCGGGCATTCCGCGGCACGTGTTCCTGGAATCGATCAATCAGAGCGTGGTCGGCTCCATGTACACGAAATACAAAACGCCGACGCTCGTGAACCTCACCTTCGATCAGGTGACCTTCACGCCAAAACTTCTGCTCAAGGACATGGATCTCGGCCTCGGCGCGGGGCGCGCGCACGGCGTTGCGATGCCCTGCGCGGCGGTAAGCCGCGAATCGATCGCGGCGATGGTGGGGCGCGGGCATGAGAATGTCGATTTCGCCGCGCTGCTCATGGAGGTCGCCCGCAATTCCGGGCTCGAACCCAAACCCGAGAATGTGAGCGTGAGCGACGGGCTCGAAGCGTGACCGGCCACGCGCTCGCGCGGGATGCGGTCGTTCCGGCTCCCGCATCCCGCCCTTGGCCTTCGTACTACTTGGCGGCCTTTTTCGTTGCAGCCTCGAACATCTTCGGATCGAAGGCGGGCAGGCTCTCGAGGCGGCCAAAGCCTTGGGCCGCGTACCAGATCGAGAAGCTCAGCATGGCCTCGGCATCCGGCGCGTCCAAGAGATCGACGAAATCGAACCGCCCTTGCGTGTAATGGATGCCGTCGATCTTGATGCCGAGCTCCTTGAGCTTCGCCTCCGCCTTCTTCACCCGGTCTGCTTGCTTGCCGGCCCACGCCGCATCCAACGTGCCGAGCAGGACATATTTCATGGTTTTCCTCCCGCTGGAGCGTGATGATCTCACGTCATCATGCGCTCGCTTTATTGATCCAGCAGTCGCTCAGAATAATCCCGAGCGGGGAGCCGGCTCAAGGATAGCCGAGAGCGTGATGATTTTTGATCATCACGCTCTCGGTCATTGTTTTCTCGCGTGATTCAGACCTCCGGTGATTCCACCGCCGGTCATCACGCTTTAAGCGCTCGCTCAGGCCAGCGTGAACTCCGCTCTCCGGCCGAGATCGAGGGTCGCGAGACGATCGGCGAGGCCGAGCGTGGTGAGGGCCTGGACGAAATCCTTCTGGCTTTCGGTGAAATGAACCCAGCCGTCATTATGCACCGCGACGATACGCGCCTGGGGGAAGGCACGCGCGGTCTCGATCGCGTCATTATTGTCCATCGTCACATGGAACGGCCCGCGGGGCTTGGCCGCGCCGGCGAAGAGGATGACGAGGCGCGGGCGGAAGCGGCGCGCGATCTCGGCAACCCCCTCGTACCAGACCGTATCGCCGCTGACATAGACCGCATCGCCCGGTTGTTCCAGGCCGAGCACGAAGCCGATGACATCGCCCGTCATCGGCTCGATGCCGGGCGGGCCGTGCCGCGCCGGCGTGGCCGTGACGAAGAGGCGCGCACCGCCGGCTGCGGTCAGGCGAACGGTTTCCCAGGGCGCGAGGCCGCGCGCGATCGGGCCGAGACGGGCCGCGCCCGCGCTGGTCGTGAAGGTCGGACCGGCGGTTTCCAGGAAAACACGGCCGGCACGGTCGAGATTGTCGAAATGCTGGTCGTGGCTGAGCAGCACCGCATCGAGCCGGCCGATCGCGTCCGCGCCGAGCGCGGGACCGCGCGTTTTCTCGAGCACGATGCCGCGCGATTCGTAGCGTCCGGGGGCATCGAAGGTCGGGTCGGTCAGAAGCCGAAAGCCGGCAATCTCGATCAGAACGGTGGGACCGCCGATCAGGGTCAGTGCCGCAATGGATTGCGCCATGCGAGGAACTCCCGATGAGGGGCTGAAGGCATGCTAAGCCGGCGGGCCGGCACGAACGGTGGGCGCCTCGAAAAAACTCAGACGGATGCCGTGTTGAGGGCAGGTTCGGCCTGGTTCGAGCCAGCCTGGAGGAAGGCACGGATCGAGCGGCAGGCCTGGCGCAGCCGGTGGCTGTTCTCGACCAGGGCGATGCGCACGAACCCCTCCCCATGCTCGCCGAAGCCGATGCCGGGGGAGACCGCGACCTTCGCCCGCTCGAGCAGCAGCTTGCTGAATTCGAGGCTGCCCAGGGAGGCATAGCGCGGCGGGATCGGCGCCCAGGCGAACATCGAGCCCTCCGGCGAAGGCACCTGCCAGCCCGCATTGGCAAGACCGCGGATCAGCACGTCCCGCCGTTCCCTGTAGAGCGCGCGAAGCTCGGCCACGCAATCCTGCGGCCCGTTCAGCGCCGCCGTGGCTGCGACCTGGATCGGGGTGAAGGCGCCGTAATCGAGATAGGATTTCATCCGCGCGAGCGCGCTGATGAGCCGCGGATTGCCGGCGGCGAAGCCCATGCGCCAGCCCGGCATGGAATAGGTCTTGGAAAGGCTCGTGAATTCCACCGCGATCTCCTTCGCGCCCGGAACCTGGAGGAGCGAGGGTGGCGGCCGGTCGTGAAAATAGATCTCGGCATAGGCGAGATCCGACATCACCCAGATCTCGTGCCGACGGGCGAAGGAAACGATCTCGCGATAAAAATCGAGATCGGCGAGATAGGCCGTGGGATTGGAGGGAAAATTGACGATCAGCGCGGTCGGCTTCGGCACCGAATGTCAGACGGCGCGGTCGAGCGCGCGGAGCATCTCCTCATCCGGCGCGGCGGGCACGGAACGAACGGCCGCGCCCGCGATGATGAAGCCGAACTGGTGGATGGGATAGGAGGGATTGGGAGCGAGGATCGTATCGCCGGGCGAGGTGATGGCCGAGGCGAGATTGGCAAGCCCCTCCTTCGAGCCGAGGGTGGCGATCACCTCGGTCTCGGGATCGAGCGAAACATCGAAACGGCGCCGGTAATAGGCCGCGAGCGCGCGCCGCAGCCCCGGAATGCCCTTGCTCACCGAATAGCGATGGGTGCGCGGGTCCTGCACCGCCTCCACCAGCTTGGCGACGATATGCGGCGGGGTGGCGCTGTCCGGATTGCCCATGCCGAGATCGATGATGTCCTCCCCGGCGGTGCGGGCGCGCGCCTTGGCGGTGTTCACTTCCGCGAACACATAGGGCGGGAGGCGGCGGATCCTGTGGAATTCTTCGGACATGGCAGATCGCAAGCGCGTTTTACGGCAACACTGGAGAACTAGCCGAAATGC
>JASHVY010000564.1 GCA_030044345.1 Acetobacteraceae bacterium
ACCATCGTCGTCTGCGGGTTTGAGGGCGACAAGATCACCTATGAGCATATCTACTGGGACCAGGCGAGCGTCCTGGTGCAGCTTGGCGTGCTGCCCACGGAAGGGCTGCCGGTATCAGGTGTTGAGCAGGCACGGCGGCTGCTCGATCCGACGCACGAGACGAATGCGCTGATCCGCAAGGCGCATCGCACCCGATAGGGCAGGCAGCCAGGGCGTGGCTGAGCTGTCCCCGGCGATGCTTGTCCGGCCACACCCTGGCCCCGATATGCGCGTTCTGCGGGCAAAGGCGCCGATGCCGACAGGGTCGCGCCAATCGATGGCCCGGCAGGATTGCGAGGCACGGAATGGATGGAATGGATATCGCCCTGGCGGCCAGTGCCGAAGGCGAGATCAGGGACGCCTACTCGCGAGCGGTGATCGGCGCGGTGGAGGCGGTCGGCCCGGCGGTTTTGCATATTGCCGCCGGAAAAGGGACGGGATCGGGTGTGGTCTTCACGCCCGACGGGTATGTGCTCACCAATAGCCATGTCGCGGGCGGGGAGAGCCGGGTCACGGCGACATTTCCCGATGGGCGCTCGATGGGCGCGCGACTGGTGGGCGATGATCCGGAGACGGATTTGGCCGTGCTGCGCCTCGAGGGCGAGGCTCCGGCGGATGCGCGGCTCGGCGAGGCGCGGCGGCTCGCGGTCGGCCAGCTCGTCATTGCCATCGGCAACCCTTATGGTTTCCAGGCTACAGTCACGGCCGGCGTGGTGAGCGCGCTGGGGCGCAGCCTGCGTGCGCGCTCCGGGCGGTTGATCGACGGTGTGATTCAGACCGATGCCGCGCTTAACCCTGGCAACTCGGGCGGACCGCTGGTCAATGCCGTCGGAGAGGTGGTGGGGATCAACACCGCGATCATTGCCGGCGCGCAGGGTCTTTGCTTCGCCATCTCGGCCGACACGGCAGCTTTCGTGGCTTCGCGACTGATCCGCGAGGGGCGGGTGCGGCGCTCGGCGATCGGGCTTTCCGGACACGATATCGTGCTGCCGCGGCGGTTCGTGCGCTTCCACAAGCTGGCCCGCGAAAGCGGCGTGCGGGTGGAGGCGCTGGTGCCTGACGGCGCAGCCCAGGCGGCGGGACTGAAAACGGGCGACGTGATCGTTGCGTTCGACGGAGTTTCGGTCGGCTCGATCGATGATCTGCACCGGCTGCTCACCGAGGAGCGAGCGGGCAAGACCGTGCCGATCGGCTTCCTGCGCGGGACGGAACAGCACGCGGTGGAGATCGTGCCCAAGGCGCGTTAAGCGGCAACCTGTTTGTGGGCCGGGTGGGGCCGGCGCAGATCGGAGAGGCAGGCTGTGGCGCATCTCGAGCTCGAGTCCGTGGCCAAGGGATACGGCGCGCGGACCGTGCTGCGGGACATCACACTCAGCCTCGACGCCGGGGAGTTCGTTTCTCTGCTCGGTCCCTCGGGCTGCGGCAAGACGACGCTCCTGCGCATCATTGCCGGATTCGAGCAGCCATCCGCCGGCCGGGTCCTGCTCGAAGGCAGGGACATCACGGCGCTGCCGGCGGCGAGGCGGCAGATGGGCATGGTGTTTCAGGCCTATTCGCTGTTTCCGAACATGACGGCGGCCGCGAATGTCCGTTTCGGCCTCTCGGTGCGGCGGATGGAGCGGACGGCGCAGGAGGAACGGGCCCGCGAGCTCCTGGCGCTGGTCGGACTTGCGGATCATGCGGAGAAATATCCGTATCAGCTCTCCGGCGGTCAGCAGCAGCGCGTGGCGCTCGCCCGTGCGCTCGCCATCCGGCCCTCCCTCCTTTTGCTCGATGAGCCGCTCTCGGCCCTCGATGCCAGGGTGCGGGCGCAGTTGCGCGAGGAGATTCGCCACATCCAGCGCGAAGCCGGTGTGACCACGATCTTCGTCACACACGATCAGCAGGAGGCGCTCTCGATCTCCGATCGCGTGGTGGTGATGCAGGAGGGTGCGCTCTCCCAGGTGGGCGATCCGGCGACGATCTATGGCGAGCCGGAAAATCTCTTCGTCGCTCGCTTCGTTGGCGCCGTGGCCGAGCTGCCAGGCTCGGTGGTGGATGGCGCGATCGGAGTGGTGGAGGTGTTCGGCGCGCACGTGCCGGCCGCGCGCGCCCGCGGCCTTCCTGCAGGGACGCGTGTGCATTTCCTGCTGCGTCCGGAGAGTGTGCGGATTTCGCCTCCAGGCACGAATGGCGCACTCACCGGGATTATTGCGGAGCGTACTTTCTTCGGCGCGCTGACCAATCTCAGGATCGATCTCTTTGGCAAGGGCAGTCTGACGGCCTCAATGCCGAGCACCGTGGCCGATACGTTGGCCCCGGGCGTCAAGGTCGCGGTGTCGTGGGACGCGGACGCTCCGCGCGTGCTGGTGGCAAAGCCGAAAACGACATAGGGAAGCGAGGAATCAAGTCGCTTCTCCATGCCCAAGGCCGCCGGCACGCTCAATGAAGGACGCGATCTCGGCCACGCCCTGTCCGGCGCGAACATTGGCGAAGACGAAGGGACGTTCGCCGCGCATGCGCCGCGCGTCGCGGTCCATCACTTCGAGGCTCGCGCCAACGAGCGGAGCGAGATCGATCTTGTTGATAACCAGCAGATCGCTACGGGTGATGCCGGGGCCGCCCTTGCGCGGGATCTTGTCGCCGGCCGAAACGTCGATGACATAGAGGGTGAGGTCGGCGAGCTCGGGACTGAAGGTGGCGGCAAGATTGTCCCCGCCCGATTCGATGAGGATGAGGTCGAGGGTGGGAAAGCGCCGGCGAAGATCGGCGACACCGGCGAGATTGATGCTCGCATCCTCGCGGATCGCCGTATGCGGGCAGCCTCCGGTCTCGATGCCGAGGATGCGTTCGGGCGAAAGCGAGCCGGCGCGCGTCAGGAATTCCGCATCCTCCTTCGTATAGATGTCGTTGGTGATGGCGGCGATGTCGTAACGAGAACGGAATGTCTTGCAGAGTGCGTCCATCAGCGCGGTCTTGCCGGTGCCGACCGGACCACCAATGCCGACGCGAAGCGGACCATGCGAATTCATGAGCGGAAGAGCCTCGTATACTGGGTTTCGTGGCGCATGGCGGCGATGTCGGAACGAAAGCAGGCGCCACCGAGATCCTCGAGCGTCGCTGCGCGGGTTTTCTCCACCGTTTCGAGGATGACGGGCGCGAGGGAAGCGAGAACGCGCAGGCCCGCCTGCTGACCGAGCGGGATCAGCCGCACCGCGGCCGATACGAGTGAGGATGTGAAGGCGTGGAGATAGGCGATGGCGAGGGAATCTTCGTCGATCGCGTTTCGGGCGCCAAGGCAGCCGACCGCGACCGGATAGGGTGCGGGATCAATGGCACCCCAAGGGGCGGCAGCGGCGGCGAAGGCTTCGCCGAGGAGCGTGGTTTCGCGGCGCCGTTCGAGCGAGGTGGAAAGGGAGCGGGCGAGATCGGCGATGTCCGCGCCCCGCCTTGCGTGACGGAGCAGGATGACATCGTTGCGGCCGGTGCCATGGGCGATGACATCCGCAATCCAGGATTCGAGGCTCGCTTCATCCGTGATGTCGCCGGCTTCGATCGCCCATTCGAGCCCATGGGAATAGGCAAAGCCACCCGTCGGGAAGGCGGGCGAGAGCCAGGTGAGGAGGCTGAGCAGCGCAGCAGCGTCAGTCATCGTCATGGTGGTGGTGGTGATGGCCGCTGCTTTCATAGGCGCCAGGCTCGGGGTCGAAAGGGGCTTCGATTGCGGTGGCGGTGCCGCCGAGACGGCGGACCATGTCCGCGATCACATGGTCGGTGCGAATGAGAATCCGGCCGAGAAGAAGCTGGACCGGAAGATGACGGTTGCCAAGATGCCAGGCGATGCGCACGAGCGCGTCTTGGTTCGGGGCACGAATTTCGAGCAACGACTCCGGCTCGGCAACGACACGGACGATGCCGCCTTCCGCGAGGCGGAGGCCGTCCCCATCGCGCAGATGATGCGCTTCGGAGAGATCGATCAGGAGATCGGCTCCGGAGACGGTGGGAAGGACGAGACGGCGGCGATGGCGGCGGTCGAAATCGATCCGTACCCGATCGATTTCCTCTTCGGGATTCCAGGCGCCGGCCGGAGCCACGGCGAGCGCTCGCATGCTCAGAACAGGAAATAGCGCTGGGCCATGGGAAGGATTTTCGCAGGCTCGCAGGTGAGCAGCATGCCGTCCGCGCGGACCTCGTAGGTTTCGGGATCGACCTCGATCACCGGGGTCGCGTGATTGTGGATCATGCTATGCTTGCCGATCCCCCCGCGCGTATTGGTGACTGCGGAGAGCGGTCGGGCGAGTCCGAGCCTGTTGCCGATATCATCGGCGAGCGAAGCGGCAGAGACGAAGGTGAGGCAGCTTTCGGAAAGCGCGCGACCGAGCGCGCCGAACATCGGGCGATAATGGACCGGCTGCGGTGTCGGGATGGAGGCATTGGGATCACCCATCGCGGCAAGCGCGATGCTGCCGGCCTTGAGCACCATGTCGGGCTTGACACCGAAGAAGGCAGGCGACCAGAGCACGAGATCGGCAAGCTTCCCGACCTCGACCGAGCCCACTTCATGGGCGATGCCCTGGGCGATCGCCGGATTGATCGTGTATTTGGCGATATAGCGTTTTGCGCGCGCATTGTCGGCAGCCCCATCACCGGGGAGCGCGCCGCGCTGCTGCTTCATCTTGTGCGCCGTCTGCCAGGTGCGAATGATGACCTCGCCGACCCGACCCATGGCTTGGCTATCCGAGGAAATCATCGAGATGGCGCCGAGATCGTGCAGGATGTCCTCGGCGGCAATCGTTTCGCGGCGGATACGGCTTTCCGCGAAGGCCACGTCCTCGGGGATCGAGGAATCGAGATGGTGGCAGACCATGAGCATATCGAGATGCTCATCGAGCGTGTTCACCGTATAGGGGCGCGTCGGGTTGGTGGAGCTCGGCAGCACATTGGGAAGGCCGGCCACCTTGATGATGTCCGGCGCATGGCCGCCGCCCGCGCCTTCGGTGTGATAGGCGTGGATAGTGCGGCCGCGGAAGGCGGCGATGCTGTCCTCGACGAAGCCGCTTTCGTTCAGCGTGTCGGTGTGGAGCATCACCTGCACGTCGAACGCGTCGGCGACCGCAAGGCAGCAATCGATCGCCGCCGGGGTGGTGCCCCAATCCTCGTGCAGCTTGAGCGAGGAGGCGCCGGCGCGGACCATCTCCTCAAGCGCCTCGGGCCGCGAGGCATTTCCCTTGCCGGCGAAGCCGAGATTGACCGGAATGGCTTCGGCTGCCTGCAGCATGCGGCCGAGATGCCAGGGCCCGGGCGTGCAGGTGGTGGCCGCCGTGCCGGTGGCCGGGCCGGTGCCGCCGCCGATCAGCGTGGTGAGGCCGGAGGCGAGCGCCTCATCGGCGAGTTGGGGACAGATGAAATGGATATGACTGTCGATGCCGCCGGCTGTCAGGATTTTTCCTTCGCCGGCGATGATTTCCGTGCCCGGCCCGATGATGATATCGACACCGGGCTGGATATCCGGGTTGCCGGCCTTGCCGATTCCGCTGATGCGCCCGCCGGCGATCGCGACATCCGCTTTCACGATGCCCCAGTGATCGAGGATCAGCGCATTGGTGATGACGGTATCCGCCGCACCCGCAGCGCGCGTGACCTGAGACTGGCCCATGCCGTCACGAATGACCTTGCCGCCGCCGAACTTTACCTCCTCACCTGGAATGGCGAAATCGCGCTCGACCTCGATGAAAAGATCGGTATCGGCAAGGCGGACACGGTCACCGACAGTGGGGCCGAACATATCGGCATAGGCGGCACGCGGAAGATGGGCCATCAGTCGAGCGCTCCCGTCACCTCGCCGCGAAAACCGAAGATCGCGCGGCGACCCCGATAAGAAATGAGCGTGACCTCGCGGTTCTGACCCGGCTCGAAACGGATGGCCGTTCCGGCCG
>JASHVY010000565.1 GCA_030044345.1 Acetobacteraceae bacterium
GGCGGCCATGCGGTGCACGGCACCAATGAATGCGCCTTCACCGCCACCGACCATCCCAAGCCGGATCGGCCTCGGGCTCCCATGAGCGCGGCCCCCCTCGATACTCATGGCACCGGCTTCGCACCAGCAAAGCCGAGAACGCGCGAGAGCTGCGCGGGGTCGGCCGCGCCGGCGGCAAAGTCCTCGAAGG
The DNA here is from genome assembly GCA_030044345.1 of Acetobacteraceae bacterium. Taxonomy (GTDB): domain Bacteria; phylum Pseudomonadota; class Alphaproteobacteria; order Acetobacterales; family Acetobacteraceae; genus JAKAWQ01. The sequence goes on from JASHVY010000565.1 coordinate 191, forward strand.
AACGCTCGGTCACGCGGATCATGTGCCGGCGAATGAACTCCGCACCCTCGCGAGCGCCTTGCCTAGGATCCTTGAGGCAACATTCCCACTCCAGAACGGCCCAGGAATCGTAGTTGTACTGCGCCATCTTCGAGAAGATCGTGGAAAAGTCCACCTGCCCGTCTCCGAGAGAGCGAAACCGCCCGGCACGGGAAAGCCAGGGCTGAAAGCCCGAATAGACACCCTGCCGACCGTCCGGCCTGAGCTCCGCATCCTTCACATGAAAGGCGCGGATATATTCGTGATAATTGTCGATGAAAGCGAGGTAGTCGAGACCCTGTAGAAGGAAGTGGGATGGATCGTAGTTGATCGCGCAACGCGGATGGTTGCCGAGCGCTTCGCGGAACATCTCGAACGTCGCTCCGTCAAAGACGTCCTCGCCCGGATGAATCTCGTAGCAGACATCCACACCCTCATGGTCGAACGCATCAAGGATCGGGCGCCACCTTTTCCCCTGCTCGGCAAAGGCCGCTTCGATCAGTCCGGGCGGACGCGGCGGCCAGGGATAGACATAGGGCCATGCCAGCGCACCGGAAAACGTGACATGCGCCCTGAGACCCAGACGACGCGAGGCACGCGCTGCAAGATGCATCTGTGCAGTCGCCCACTCCTGGCGGGCACGCGGATTGCCTTTCACCGGATCAGGCGCGAAGGCGTCGAACACCTCGTCATAGGCCGGGTGAACAGAGACGAGCTGCCCCTGAAGGTGGGTAGAAAGCTCGGTTATGGCCACTTTGTGCCGGGCCGCCGTCGCCCGCACTTCGTCACAGTAACTCTCCGACTCCGCCGCACGCGCGAGGTCAAAGAGACGCCCGTCCCAGCTTGGGATCTGCACGCCCACGTAACCGAGTTCGGCAGCCCAGGAGCAAATGGCATCAAGGCTATTGAAAGGAGCGATGTCGCCTGCGAACTGCGCGAGGAAAATCGCTGGCCCCTTGAGATTGCTAGGCATGAATCCGTCTCCCGCAGCGGGTACTCACCGGAGATCCCCCTCAGGCGCGGATGAGCGGCAGCAACGTCTCCGCCGTCTTCGCAACCAGCGAGGTATAGAATGACTCGCTTAGCAGACTGCTGCCGTGATCCTCGATGAATTTGCGCTGCTCAGGTGAGATATCAACAGGATTTTTCTCGATCTGGTCGGGATAGGGAGAGACTGGAGTTCGGTCGATCGGTGCTACGAACTCGTTGGTGAGTGCTCCGTCGTAACCAATCTCACGAAGGGTGCGGACGATGCGCGGCCAGTCGAGCGATCCCATGCCTGCTGCCATGCGGTTGTTGTCGGCGACATGGAAGTCGAAAATTCGCCCCTTGGCCGCCCGGATCGCTGCGAACATATCCGCTTCCTCGATATTGAGATGGAACGCGTCGAGGCATACACCGCAATTCGGGCCGACCGCTTCGGCAAGCGCCAGAGCCTGGTCGGTGCGATTAAGAAAATATGTCTCGAAGCGATTGAGAGGCTCGAGGGCAATGCGAACGGAAAGTCGCTCGGAAACTTCGTACACTTCCTTGAGCGCGGCGACCACCCAGTTCCACTCCTCCTCCGGCCGGCCGTCGGGAACAACCTTGCCGACCGTTGCCGGCACCACAGTCACAATCTCCCCGCCAAGGGCGGCAACCATCTCGACCACGGACTTTACGTAGGCAACCGAGCGCACGCGCTGCGCCGGATCCCTGGCCGCGAGGTTCCGTTCACCAAGCTGCAGCGTAACAGCTCCCCAGCAGCGAATCCCCCATTCGTCGAGCTGGCGTCGCGTCGAGTGAGGCGGGTACTGCTCCGGCTCGCCACTGATCTCAATGCTCTCGATATGGAATTGCTTGTTTCGGCGAAGCGTCGTCCCGAGTGGCTCAGCACGCATCCAGTTGTGCGTGGAAAGATGCATTGTTTCCTCCTTATTTGCTTATTTGAAGCGTTGTGGTCAGCCCTCCGTCACACCCTGCGCGAAAGTACGGAACAACAGCGCAGCCGAGGCCGCCCCGGGATCGATATGGCCTTGCGAACGCGCACCGAGCCGGCTCGCCCGGCCAAGCCGCGCCGCCATGTGCCGCGTTGCTTCGGCGCCTTTCTCCGCCGCCTCCGCGGCGTCGTTCAACGCCTCGGCAAGCTTCTTGTGGTCCGTGCGTGCCGCGTCCAGCGCCGCCACGGCCGGCAACCAGGCATCGAGCATCGTCTTGTCACCCGGTTCGCTCTTACCTCGCTCCCGAATGCCACGGCCGGCGGCATCGAAGAAGGAGGCCAGAGCGCCGAGATCGAGCATCTCGCGATCCTTCACTGCCGCACCACCCCGCATCAGGATCGTGGCATAGAGCGGCCCTGTGGCGCCCCCTGCGGAATTGACGAAGCCGCGTGCGGCGGCGGCACAAACGGCTGAGAAACTCAACGGCTCCGGCAGCGCATCGACCGCGTCCAGCGCAGCCTGCCAGCCTCTCGCCATGCTGGAGCCGTGATCGCCGTCGCCGATGGCGCGGTCAAGCTCACTCAGCCAATCCTGCTCGGCGGCGATGCGCTGGCAGACGAGGCGCAGCAACGCCACGAAATCCGCCGGCGTGATCTCCTCGATGCCGTCCATCGCAGTCTCCCCCAAGGCGTTTGTCTCGCATATCTACGCCGCCGATCAACACGTGCCGAATGGACGCCGGCCAGGACGGCTCTCGCCCTTCCGGGCTTTCAAAAATCACGGAACAGGACCGGTTCGGCCGGATAATCGAGCAGAACTTTGAGCTCGTCGTTGAGTTTGATCACGCTGATCGAACATCCTGCCATTTCGAGCGCAGTCAGAAAATTACCAACCAAGCAGCGGTGAATGGCAAGATTGCGTCTGCTCAGTCGGTCGAGCACATGCCGGGCAACGATATAAAGCTCCATCAGCGGCGTGCCACCCATGCCATTGACGAGCACAGCAACGTCACTTCCAGGCGGCGGATCGAGCTCGGCCAGCACCCGGTCGAGAATGGCATCGGCCACGGCATCGGCCGGACGCATCGGGCCGCGCTCAACCCCGGGTTCGCCGTGAATGCCGATGCCGAGCTCCAGCTCGTCGGCACTGAGCGTGAAATTGTGCTTCAGCGTCGCCGGCAGCGAGCACGGCTCGAGAGCGACACCCATCGTGCGAACGCTGGCGTTGGCCATCTCCGCCACCTGAGCAACGCCGCTGAGATCCCGGCCCATATCGGCCGCCGCGCCGGCCGCCTTGAAGACGAAGACAGCTCCCGCTACACCGCGCCGGCGGCCAGCTTCCGAGATCGGAGCCGAAGCGACATCGTCGGTGACCACCACAGTCCGCGTCGTGATGGATTCGAGCTCGGCCAGCTCCGCCGCCATCTCGAAATTCATAACATCTCCAGCATAATTGCCGATGATGTAAAGCACCCCGGCACCACCATGCACGGCCTTGGTCGTCGCGACAATCGGGTCTGGCCCGGGCGAAGCAAAAGGGTTGCCGACTGCCGCGCCATCCGCCATGCCCCGCCCGACATAGCCGAGAAAGCCGGGCTCATGGCCGGAGCCCCCGCCCACGACGATGCCAACCTTGCCTGGCCGCGGCGCACCCGCCGAGATGAGGGAGCGCGGACTATGATCGAGAAGGCGGACATGGCGCGGATGGGCGGCGACAATACCTGCCAGCATCTCATCGATAACCGTGCCTGCGTCGTTGATCAGCTTTTTCGTCATTTTGTTTCCCCCACGCACCCGGCCCATCCTCCGGAAGCATTTTGCGACGCTCGAGACATAGTCTCGCTCCCTGCGCGCAGCGACGGCAACAGGGCCATTCTTATCGTATCGATATCAAACTGACCAGCCGTTCCGCTGACTGCGCCTCATCACGAGCCCACATGAAGGGTTTTCGGAACAAGCCCGTGTCTACCTATCATCCGTATGAATTCATCCTGATGCAGCCGCGCGAGGCGTGCAGCCTCCTCGGCATCGATGGCCGCCATTGCCGCAACGATTGGCGCATGGCTCTCTGCGACGAACGCCATGTCCGTGGGCCGAAGCAGGCGCAGCGTCAAATCCGTGTGCGCCTCGATGAGCAAGGATGACCACAATCTCAGGATAAGACGATTGCCCGAAGCTTCCATGATCGTCCGGTGAAAAGCAACACTGGCATGCTCAAGATGAGCAATATCCTTGGCTGCGGCGGCTTCCCGCATGTTTTGGACGTGGGCCCGGAGATCGTCGACCTCACCGGCACGGAGCGGTGTCGCAAGGCGTGTCGCGGTCTCTTCGAGGCCGCCGCGCGCCACGAAGAGATCGACGAGACCCGCACCGAGCACGTCGCTCACGTATGTTCCCCGCCGATTGCTCGCGCAGAGGAAATTCATTGCCACAAGCTGGCGGAAAGCTTCGCGCACCGGCGCCTGGCTGACGCCGAACTCGGCCGCGAGCTTCAGTTCGACGAGGCGCTCGCCGGGCACGTAGACCCCCTCGACAATGCGGCGGATGATTGCCGAAAGGATCTGCTCGCTGAGGGACGCCGTAACAAGCATGACTCACCCGCATGATCGTTCCGTTGATCCGGCCGCATCCGATGCCGACCACCTTCCGCTCCGGCGGCGACGTCCACGTACCGTACGCGACGGAATGTTTCCCCTATGGTCGTGATCCATCCGGTCCGTAGGGTCTGAGACACCTGACTCTGCCCAATTATCGGATTCTCACTTGACAGGCAATCTTATCGATGGTCGGTTCTCGATAACCTATAGAATGGCGTGCTCATCAAGAGCAGCACGCCGGGGAGAGAGACGGAATGGCCTTCGCGGTTCATCGCCCGGAGTCCATGGAAGCTGTCATTGCTGCGCTTGACGGAACCGCCAGCGTTGCTGTTTCAGGTGGAACCCTTGCGATCCGCGCGATCAATGAGGGCAAGTCCTTCCCGCTTGCCATTGTCAGCCTGCGCCGTGCCGGGCTTGCCGGCATTGCGCAGGACGACGGCATGATCGAAATCGGCGCCGCGACGCCCATTGCCGAACTCGTTCGGCCAGACCTTGCCTTTCTCGATGGTGTGATTGCCAGCTTCGGCGCGCCGGCCGTGCGAAACATGGCCACTCTTGGCGGCAATCTGTTCGCCCCTCAGCCTTATGGTGATTTCGGCGTCGCCTTGCTCGCGCTCGACGCAAGCCTGGCCATTGCGGGACCGTCCGGGAAGCGACGTTTGCCGCTCTCCAAGTTTTACGAAACCGGACTGGCTTCGAACGAGATCGTGACCGGCATCCGATTCGCCCCTCCCGCCCCAGGCACCTGGCGCTGGCTCAAAGCGACACGCCGTGCGCTCAACTCCGCGGCGGTGATCGCAGTTGCCGCCATCATCGAAACCGATCGTTCCGGCACGATCAGCGCCGTACGGATCGCGCTCGGCGGCGTCGATTCTCATCCGGTTCGTTCTCCCGTGGCTGAGGCAGGCCTTCTGGGGCAGGTGCTCGACAGTGCCTCCGCAACGAAAGCTGGAGAGGCCGCCGCCACTTTCCATCCTTGCTTTACAGACACCTATGCCTCGGCTTGGTACCGAAGGCGCGTTCTTCCCGTCTTCATGCGCCGTGCCCTTCTGGGCACACCATTGGAAACCATGCCATGAAATCCTCCTATGTGAGTTTCACGCTCAACGGCGAGGAAAAGGAGCTGCTGATCGAGCCCGGTCGACGCCTCGTTGATGTGTTGCGAGAGCAATGCGGCGCTACGGGCACCAAAAATGGCTGCGGTCAAGGCAGTTGTGGTGCCTGCACCGTTCATATCGACGGTGTTGCGATGCTCTCGTGCCTGCTGCCCGCAGAACTTGTGGACGGCTCGGAGATTGTTACGATCGAGGGAGTCGTACGAAACCGTGTGCTGCATGTCTTGCAGGAAGCATTTCTCGCGCAGGCGGCAACCCAGTGCGGATTTTGCACCGCGGGAATGATCATGGCGGCGAAAGCTCTGCTCGACTGCGATCCATCTCCGAGCCGGCAGGCCGTGATCGAGGCACTGTCGGGCAATGTCTGCCGCTGCACCGGTTATGAACCCATCATTGCTGCTGTGCTCGCCGCGGCGGCGACCTTGGCCAAGCGGCCGGCCGCAGCCGCGGCCGCGTGAGCGAAAACGCCGTGGCCCGGATTCTCGAAGACGTTTTTACCGCCGAGCGGGCCGGCTCTTTTCAGGCCATTGGCCGGGCCCTGCCACGCATCGATGCGCATTCTCACGTGACCGGCGCAACCCGCTACTACGCGGATCGCATCTTTCCCAACCTGCTGCACGCGGTGATGGCGCGCAGCGAGCATCATCACGCCCTGATCCGTCATGTCGATCTCTCCGCGGCGCAGGCGGTGAAGGGTGTGGCGCGGATCCTCACCCACAAGGACGTGCCCAACAACTGGTACACGATCCTCAAGCTCATCGGCTTGGGCCCGGATGAAGAACCCGTGCTCGCGGAAGATCGGGTACTCTATCGCGGAGAGCCCATCGTTGCGATTCTTGCCGACACAGAGGCCGCAGCACGCGAGGCTGCCGCAAAAGTGAAGGTCGAATATGAGGAGCTGCCCGCCGTTCTTGATGTGGAAACGGCCATTCTGCCAGGCACACCGGCAATCAAGCCGCATGGCAGCAACGTGTTCGTCTACGAAGGGCGCGACCACTTCCATGTCCATTGTGGAGACACGGAAGCTGCATTTCGAGAAGCCGATCACATCTTCGAGCACAGCTACCAATCCTCTCCGATCGAGCACGCCCCGGTCGAAACCACCGGGGCCATTGCCGTTCCCGAGCCAGGTGGACGTTACACCCTTCATTCGAACACGCAGGCGGCCTTCTTCACCCTCGACAATGCCGCGCTCATTCTCGGCCTTCCGTTTCGCCAGCTCCGGGTCGTCGGCGGGACCGTGGGTGGCGGGTTCGGCGGCAAGGTGGACGTGATCGTCGAGCCGATCGCGGTGCTCGGTGCCATGCTCACGGGCCGTCCGGTCAAATATTCCTTCTCGCGTGGGGAGGAAATGCAGGTTTCCTCACCGCGTGCCGCTGAACGCATCCGTATCAAGGATGGGGTGGCGGCGGATGGCCGGATCATCGCCCGCGACGTTCGCATCCTGGTGGATGCCGGCGCCTATAGCCGCCATTCTCCATACGGAACGATCAAGGCGGCCGCCCACATGCCGGGGCCCTACACCGTGCCGAACGTCACCATCAATGCCTGGTGCGTCTATACCAACCGGACGCCCTCGAGCGCGATGCGCGGATTCGGCGTCACCATCGGGGATTTTGCACTGGAGGTCCAGATGGACCGCATCGCCCGCGAGCTTGGCCGCGACCCCTTCGAGCTTCGTCTTCAGAACGCTTACCGCGATGGCGATTTGAAGGCTCACCGCAAGACCGTCGAGGGAGCCGCCCTGGTCGAGGTGATTCAGGCCGCCGCCGAAAGAATCGGCCATCCCCTTTCGCCCGAATGCCGGGCGATGTCTTCCTGCCAGCGGACGTGATTTATGGCCAAGCTTCGCGGGCGCGGGATCGCTGCCGTCAATTACCCGACCGGGATGAATCTCGGCGGCGATCCTTCGCAGGCATTGATCCACGCCACCACCACGGGAAATTTCGTCGTCACGCTATCCAGCGTGGATCTCGGCCAGGGGTTGCGCACCATAATGACGCAGATTACCGCCGAGGTGCTGGGCATTGCACCGGAGGCGGTGATGATCGATACCGCCGACACCGACACGGGTCCGCATTGCATGGGCACCTTCGCGAGCCGTACCACGCACCGTGTCGGCAACGCCATCATCATGGCTGCAACCGAAGCCCGGAAGGTGCTGCTCGATGTCGCGGGCGAGGAACTCGAGGTCGCCCCGGAGGATCTCGAAACGGACGGCACAGGGCGCATTGTGGTGAAGGGGGTGCCGGGCAAATCAATCAGTGTCCAGGATGCCGCGCTCGCCGCCCACTTCAAGCATGGGCGCACCATTTCCGGACGCGGAATTTATCTGAAACCGCGCAGCTACCCCGATTTCGAGACCGGCGCGATGGACCCCGATTCCTGCCAGGCGCATGCCTGCACCATCGCCGAGGTGGAGGTCGATACCGAAACAGGCGACGTGCGCGTGCTCAAGCTCATCAGCGCGTACGAGATCGGCCGCGCCATCAACCCGATGATGGTCGAACAGCAGATCGTTGGCGGCTCGTGGATGGGCATGAGCCATGCCCTCTACGAAACCACGGAACCCTATTACCCCAACCGAGCGCATGGGCCGGTCGATTTCCTCGGCTACCTCATGCCCGGGCCGGCGGACATTCCCGAATACGATGCGGTCATTCTCGAGCGCCCTTCCACGAACGGTCCTTTTGGTGCCAAGGGGATTGGCGAAATGACCGCCAATTCTCCAATCCCGGCGATCGCCAACGCCATTTTCGATGCATGCGGTGCACGTATCGACGATCTGCCCATCACTCCGGAAAAAGTGCTGCGCGCACTCGATGCGGCCGCGCTAGCCGCGCAGCCATGAACGCACTGCAACACGGCGTCATCGACGCCCATCACCACATCTGGCGACGGGAAGATCTGCCGTGGCTCATCGGTCCGATGGTCCCCCGCATCTTCGGC
>JASHVY010000566.1 GCA_030044345.1 Acetobacteraceae bacterium
CCTGCCCTACTGGGACGGGCTCCGGCGCGCCACCGAAGTGCAGTCGGCGTTGCGCGGCGTCAACGCTGCCGTGGTTGGCCTGCTGCTCGCCGCGCTCTACAATCCGGTCTGGACCAGCGCGATCGGCACGCGGGGCGATTTCGCCATCGTCGTCGCCGCCTTCCTCCTCCTCGTCTTCTGGCGTGCTCCACCCTGGCTCGTCGTCCTCCTCGGCGCGGCAGCGGCGGAATTCATTGCGTCGATGTAGCAAACCGCGCGGGGTCCGGCTTGCGCCCCCGCAAGCGGCGTGCAAACCATGGCCCCCACGCAGCGCCTGCCTGGCTGCCAAAGGAAGGAGGTCGGAATGAAAAGCAGCATTGTTGCGGGCGCGGCGCTCGCGATGTCGATCGCCTGGTGCTCCGGTGCCTCGGCCCAGGGCCTGGTGGACCCGGCAAGCCTCTCGCAATGCTTTCTCAAGCAGGCGGCGGACACGCCCATCATTCAGCACAAGGCCAAGCCAGGACCGTACAAGATTGCGTTCAGCAACTCCTATTACGGCAACAATTGGCGGACGGAGATGCTGAACATCGCGCGAGCCTATGTGACGCAGCCCGAGGTCGCGAAATATATCGCCAAGTTCGAGATTCAGAATTCCGGCAACGATGTCGCGCAGGAAGTCGCGCAGATCCGCCAGATGATCCTTGGCGGCTATGATGCGATCGTCGTTGACGGCGCATCGCCTTCGGGGCTCGACAGCGTGATCAACCAGGCGGTTCGCCAGGGCATCCTGGTTGTCGCGTTCGACAATACGGTGACGACACACGAGGCCATCAACATCAACGAGAACCAGTACGAGATGGGCCATCTCTGGGCTCAGTTCCTCGCCAAGCAGACGGGCGGCAAGGGCAAGATCCTGATGGTGCGGGGTCTCGCCGGCACGACTGTCGACAATGATCAGGGCGATGGCGGGCTCGCCGTGTTCAAGACCTATCCGGGCATCTCGACCGTGCAGGTGTACGGGAACTGGGATGTCGGCGTGAATCAGAAGGTCACGGCCGATGCGCTCGCCACCAATCATGACATCGCCGGTGTCTGGGCCACGGAGGGCGCCACGGGCGCGTTGCAGGCCTTCCTGCAGGTGAACGCGCCGCTCGTGCCGATGACGAGCGAATCCGACAATGGCTTCATGATGCTGGTGGTGCAGCACAAGATCCCCGCGCTGGTGATCGGCCAGTCCCCGGCGCTGGTCGCCACCGCGATCCGTGCGGCGATTGCCGTGCTCGCCGGCCAGGCCGTGCCGCGGGATGCCAATATCCCGCTCAACCCGGTGACGACGGACGAAATGAAGCCGGGGGTCAATTACTTCCCGAACCTGCCCAATAGCTTCGTCACCAATATCAGCATCCCGCAATGCAACGTCTCGATCCCGGTGGACGCCGTAGTGAAGTGAGCCGCATTCGTCGAACGGGACGCGACGTGATGGGGTGATGGAGGATCGAGAGACGTATCCGGCCGCTTCCGAAAGGCCGCTCCTCACAGCCACCGGGCTCACCAAGCGCTTCGGTGGCGTGGTCGCACTCAAAAGCGCGGACCTCTCCCTTTTTCCGGGAGAGGTCCATGCGCTGCTCGGCGCCAACGGTGCCGGCAAGAGCACGCTGGTCAAAATCCTTGCCGGCGTCGAGCAGCCCGATGAAGGCGAGCTTCGGATTGGCGACAGGCCCGTCACTTTCGCGACTCCCCGCGCCGCGCTCGCCGCCGGCATCGCGACCGTCCATCAGGAGCTCTCGCTTTTCCCGAATCTCGACGTTGCGGAAAACATCCTGATCGGGCGCGAGCCGCGGCGGGGCGGCCTCTGGCTCGACCCGCGCGCCGCACGCCGTGAGGCGGCTTCGCTGCTCGAAAATCTGGGCGCGGCGGATATCGATATCGAGGCGCCGGTCGGTGAGTTGCCGCTGGCACAAGCTCAGCTCGTGGAGATCGCCAAGGCGCTGTCGGCCGAGCCGAACGTGCTGATCCTCGATGAGCCGACCTCTGCGCTCTCCATCGCCGAGGTCGAACGGCTCGTTGCGGTTGTCGAACGGCTCAAGGCGCAAGGAAAGGCGATCGTCTTCATCTCGCACCGGCTGGGGGAGATCGAACGCATTGCCGATCGCGTCAGCATCCTGCGCAGCGGCGAGAAGGTAGGCGAGTTCACGCCGGGCAGCTTCAGCCGTGCCCGCGCGCTGGCGCTGATGCTGGGCGAGAGCTGGCAGGAGGGAAAGCAGCCGGAACGCGCCACCCGCGTGCGTGATGCGGGGCCGGCCGTGCTCGATGTGCAGGGCCTCTCCCTCGCGCGCCATTTCGATTCGGTGAGCTTCACGCTCCAGCCCGGTGAGGTGCTCGGTCTCGCCGGGCTCGAAGGACAGGGCCAGAAGGATGTGCTGTTCGCACTCTTCGGCCTCTTCCGCCGCGGCCTCGAGGGCAGAATCGCGGTCGCCGGAAAAACCATCCGCCCACGCCGACCGCGCCAGGCAATCGCGGCTGGCCTTGCCTTCATTCCGGATGACCGCAAGAGCCTCGGCGGATTCCTAGGCCTCAGCGTCTCCGCCAACATCGTGATCGGTGCGCTCGACCTCGTCCGCCGCGGGCCGCTGCTCAGCCCCGCCGCCGAGTCCGCACTGGTGGACACACTCGTGCGCCGGCTCGACATCCGCTGCGCGAGCCCCACCGTGCCGCTCGGCAGCCTGAGCGGGGGCAACCAGCAAAAAGTGGTGGTGGCCAAATGGCTGGCGCAGCGCGCGCCGGTCTATGTGTTCTGCGACCCGACGCGAGGCGTGGATGCCGGGGCGCGGGCCGGGCTCTTCGCCGTGATCCGCGAACTCGCCGCCTCGGGCAGCGGAGTGCTCTTCTACTCCACCGATATTTCCGAGTTCCCCGCGCTCTGCGATCGGGTGCTGGTGTTCCGCGAAGGACGGGTCGCCGGGGAACTCGCGGGCACGGCGGTGACCGAGCCGGCGATCCTCGCGCTTTCCTTCCATGAGGCCGCGCGTGAAGCTGCCTGAACCGGCGCGGCACTCCCGCCGCTTCGCCTTCGAGAAACATGCAGGCCCGATCTCCTGCGCGATCGGCCTGATCGTGATCATCGGCCTCTACGCCGTGCGACAGCCGATGATTCTCTCACCCTTCGGCCTTGCCAGCCTCGCCAATGCCTCGGTGGCGCTGGCGCTCGCCGCGGTCGGGCAGACCGCGGTGCTGCTCACCGCCGGGCTCGATCTCTCGATCGGTGCCGAGATCACGCTGATCAACTGCTTCGCTGCGACGACGATGAGCGCAAGCGGGCTCGGCATTGCCTGGGTCGTGGCGGCTTCGCTGCTGCTCGGGCTGGCAATGGGCTTCCTCAATGGGGTCGTCGTCGCCTATGGACGGGTCGAGCCGCTGATCGCGACCTTCTGCACCGCCTTCATCTTCAGCGGCGCCGCGCTCATCGTCCTGCCGCGGCCGGGCGGCTCGATCCCGGACGGATTCGCCACTGCGCTGACCGGGAGCTGGGGGCCGCTTCCCTGTTCGATCCTTCTGCTCGCCGGAGCGGTCATCCTGGTATGGGTGCCGGTGTTCAATTCGCGGCTCGGCCGCTACATCGTCGCGGTCGGAGACGATGCGGCAAGCGCGCGCCTCTCGGGGCTGCCGGTGCGGCGCATCGAGCTCGCGAGCTACATGCTCGCGGGCCTCTTTGCCGCCGTCGCCGCGCTTTTCCTGGCCGCGGAGACGACCTCGGGCGATCCCGGCATCGGCAATATCTATACGCTCAACTCGCTGGCGGCGGCCGTGCTCGGGGGTGTGGCGCTCAGCGGCGGGCGCGGCACGGTGATCGGGCCGATCCTCGGCAGCTTCGTGCTGGCGATCATTCTCAATGCGCTCGGCGTCTTCAATGTCTCGGCCTTCTGGCAAGACTTCATCGAGGGGCTGATCCTGATGGTCGTGCTCGGCATCGGCGGGCTTCGGGTGCTCCGTGCCGGGAACTGGCTCGCGTTGCTTCGCTCGTGAGCCAGCCCGCCGGAACAGCAGGGCGGGAGAGAGCGCCCAGGTTCTCACTCGGAGCCAGGTTTTCGCCGCGTGGGCAGCAGGTGCTTCTCTCCTATCTCATCCTGCTCGTGGTCTATGGCGGCTGCATCGCCGTCAGCCGCGAGTTCCTGAGCTGGGGCACGATGCGGCTGCAGCTCGTGCAGGCAACCTTCATCGGCCTGGTCGCGATCGGCGAGACTTTCGCGATCCTGATCGGCCAGATCGATCTCTCCGTGCCCTGGACGATCACGCTCTCCGCGATCCTTGGCACCAATCTCGCCGCACTCCATGGCCAGCAATGGATCGCCTTCGCGGTGGTGATCGCGATCGGCGTCGCGGTGGGGCTTCTCAACACGCTCGGCGTCTTCATCCTGCGCGTGCATTCGCTGATCTGGACGCTGGGCGTGAACCTGATGCTCCAGGGCGTGGCGCTGATCTATACCAACGCGGCGGCGCCGACGACGCATGTCCCGGCATTGGCGCGCTTCCTCGCCCTCGGCAATGTCGGCGGAATGCCGATGGCCTTCCTGGTCTGGGCCTTCTTCGCCGCACTCGCCATCCTCGCTCTCGGGCGGCTTCCCTTCGGCCGCTATGTCTATGCGATCGGCAACCGCCAGCCGGCGGCGCTGCTTTCGGGGGTACGGCTGGGGCGCGTGCACGCTCTCGTTTTCATATTGAGCGCGCTCGGCGCCGCCTTCGTCGGGCTGATGCTGAGTGGCTATTCCTCGCAGGCCTATCTCGGCATGGGCAATGACTATCTGCTGCCGCCGATCGCGGCGGTGGTGATCGGCGGGACGCGGCTTTCCGGCGGCGATGGCGGCTATGTCGGCAGCATCGCGGGCGCGCTCACGGTCGTGCTGCTGCAGGCGATGCTGATCACGCTCAATGTCTCCGAAGGCGCGCGGCAGGTCATTTTCGGTGCCATTCTCCTCGCTCTCGCATCCCTTTTCCTCAAGCGCGGACGATAGTCCCTCTCCGGCCATGCCGGAGCGTTATGACAATTGTAACCAAACATGGCGCATGGGTCGCCATCCTGCAGCGCTCCATGATCTAGAAAGAGCAGGATTTGCAACTCATCTGACCTTCAGCTCTGGCCATTTTCCGGCAGTGGTTATCGCCACCACTCAAGGAAGGCAGCCGTGTCGTGGAGGTGCGCGTGTCGATCACCATCGGTCATCATCTTATCAAACGTCTCGCACAAATCGGCGCGCGCCACATCTTCGGTGTTCCGGGCGATTTCAGCCTGCTGTTCCTGGAACAGGTGGCTCATGCATCGCACCTCACGTTCGTTGGCTGCTGCAATGAGCTGAATGCCGCTTACGCGGCCGACGGCTACGCACGTCTTGCCGGCATCGGCGCCCTGTCAACGACATACGGTGTCGGAGAGCTTGCCGCCCTCTCCGGCATCGCGGGAGCCTACGCAGAGCGCGTACCGGTCATTTGCATCACGGCAACGCCGCCTCTCGAAGCCATGCGTCGTGGCGCCCTCATGCATCACAGCCTGGCCGATGGCAATTTCGAGAATATGTTCACGTGCTATAAGCAGTTCACCGTCGCGCAGACTCGGCTGGAACTCAGGAATGCGGCCTCGGAGATCGACCGTGTGTTGCGTGCCTGCTGGCTGGAAAAACGTCCGGTCTATATTCAGTTTCCATCCGACCTCATCGCCACCGAGATTCCGGATATTGTGTCCCCCTTGGATCTTCGCCTGCCTTTGAGCCATTCGGCAGGACTTTCGCAGGCGGTGTCCGATATCACTCAGCGCCTGACCAAGGCCAAGAGGCCGGCCTTGCTGATCGATGCCGATGTTGACCGATTCGACCTCACCGCGCTCGTTGTCCGGCTTGCGGAAACCTATGGCATGCCGATCGTCAGCCTCGCGCCAGCCAAGGGCATCGTCTCCGACCTCCATCCCTATGCGATGGGGTCCTATCGTGGCGCCGGCTCGGCGCCGGATGTTCGCGAGGCAGTGGAGCGATCCGATTGTCTCATCGCGATCGGCGCGCGTTTCACGGATGTTTCGACTGGCCTTTTTACCCACGATCTCGGAGCGGCATTCCTGATCGACGTTCAGCCATTCGAGGTCACGGTCGAAGACACGACATATCGGCGCGTGATGTCACACGATCTGATGGAAAGGCTCCTTGCCGCCGCACCCCAGGGTGTGTTCCCGCCCCCGCCGCACCGGTCTGCATCCAGAAGCAAAGCGGATCGGCCGGACAATCCGGGCAGGCTCACGCAGGACTCATTCTGGGCAAAGGTTCAGGGTTTCATCCGGCCGGACGATGTCATCCTCGCAGATACCGGAACCTGCTCTTTCGCTGCCGGCGCCTTGCCGCTACCGGAGAATACGATATTCGTCTCACAGCCGATCTGGGGATCCATCGGCTACGCGCTCCCGGCAACATTGGGGATCTGCCTTGCCGAACCGAACCGGCGGCAGATTCTCTTCATCGGTGACGGCGCGTTCCAGATGACAGTGCAGGAATTGTCCACAATCCTGCGACTAGACTTGAATCCCATCATTTTTCTCATCAACAATGACGGCTATACGATCGAGCGGCTGATCCTCGGCGCGGAAGCCGCCTATAACGATATCCAGCCCTGGGCCTATCGCGATGTGCCAGGCGCGTTCGGTCTGGCAGAGCGTGTTCGCTCTCATGTTGCGGCGACGGAAGAAGAGCTCGCCGCTGCGATCGCGGCAGCGGAAAAGAATAGCGGCGCAAGCATTATCGAAGTCCTGCTCCCGAGAATGGATGGTCCTGGAATGCTGGCCAAATTCGCCCGGCTTGCGGCCGAATTCGACTTCCCACAGCTCCGTGAGCAGCCGGTTCAGGTCGAATAGGGGAGGAAGACGGGGTTTGACTTTCGCCTCTTCCCCCCAACGATGATTCGGGGCTCTTGCCGATCCGGCGTCCGGTCTTGACCGGCGCTCTTCAACGCCGACCAACGGAGAATGGGACAAAGATGAGGCTTGGCATCCACGGCGCATGCGTGGCCATTGGGTTCATTCTCGTGGGGAGTGCCGTTGGCGCCGTGGCCGGCGAGCCGTCAGCGTGGCAGGACAATTTCACCATCCGATTAGAAGCGCTCGCCCTGATCGAGACCTTGAATGCCGATCTTCTGAGCCATGACAGCGCGACCCTGACCCTCGATCGCTGGTGCGCTGCCCATCATCTCGCCTCGCCGGCACGCATCGTCGCCGAGCGCGTCCATGGGGTCGAGAAAGCGCCAACGGAGGCGCAGCGCCGCCTCCTTGCTGTCGGGCCGACGGAGCCCATCCGCTATCGCAGGGTCAGACTCGCCTGCGGCACCCATATCCTTTCGGTGGCCGACAATTGGTACGTGCCCGCCCGGCTGACGCCGAAGATGAACCACGCGCTCGACACCACCGACATCGCATTCGGCCGGGCTGTCCTGGCGCTTCATTTTCGCCGCAGGACGCTCTCGGCGATGCTTCTCTGGTCGCCGCTGCCGGAAGGCTGGGAGATGGGAACCCCCTTGCCGAAGGCAGAGGACGGAACGCTTCCTATTCCCCGCGACCTCTTCGAGCACCGCGCGGTGCTGACATTGCCCGATGGAACGCCTTTCAGCGAGGTGGTCGAGACCTACACGAGCGACGTGCTCGCATTTGCTCAACCCCCGGCCGGCCCCCTCGCCCAAGCAAGGCCAAAAGTAGCAAACTCTGGAACGAGATGAGCGGCGGAGCCTTGGCCGATCGATCTATTGCAGGAAGCCCCATACCGCGGTCGCTGGCTCGGCGAGCGCCCATCGCCATTGCGTGCCGTCATGGCATTCTGTCGTGACGTAATGAGCACGCTCTTTGCCGTCGATCACGGTGAAGACGATCTCGCGACACGTCGTGAGCGGAGTCTCGATCGTCCGGACGACTCGCAGCGTTCCATGCTCGTCGCCGATCGGGATCGTGTACCGGATTTTCCATGGGGCGGTGCCGCCAACCGGCAAGGCGCCGGCGGTCTCGGCGATCGCATCCTGTTCGCTCCCGGCCCGCTCGCGACCGATATATTTCATCAGAGAATCCACGGCCGCCTTGGTGCCAAGGCCCACGGCAGCGCCCACGGCCGGGTTGGCGGTGCCGGCGCCGCTCGCCAAGCCGGCGACCGCGCCGGCCGCAGTGCCCGCGGAGTTGCACCCGCTTAGCGGAAGGGCAGCGACCAGCAAGG
>JASHVY010000567.1 GCA_030044345.1 Acetobacteraceae bacterium
ATTGGATCACCGAGCGAGGGCCGCGTTGGAGCCGGGACGCCAGCGCAGCCCACTCGCCCCCGTCGCCGGCGGCCCCCTCGCCGCCCGGCGTACGCAGCAGAGCACGGGCAAGGTTCTCGATCGGCCGCCCGCCCGGGCGCATCTCGGCGATCAGCCAGCGGGGCCCGGCGCCGGCCATCAGGCCGAGCTCCAACGCATCGAGCAGCCCGGTGCGCACGAGCGAGGACTTGCCGCCGCCGGAAGGGCCGAGCACCGCGAGGAAGCGAGTCGCCGAGAGGCGCCCAACCATCTCATCGACGCAGGACTCGCGGCCGAAGAAGAGGTCCGTCTCGTCCCGCTTGAACGGGCGGAGCCCCGGATAGGGAAGCCGAAGCGACCCGCTCACTCGGCGAGCGCCTCGATCAGCGGCTGGAGAGATTGCTTGCTGAGCGGCGCGGAGACGCGAATACGCTTGAGCTCGCTCAGCCAGAAATCATGGTCTTTCTTGTCCTCCGGCGGCTCGATCCAAAGCTCGAGCACGCGCGGCGGCTCCGTGCGACTCTCTTTGAGCTTGTTGTAAAGGCGCAGGTGCCCGCGCACCCAAAGCGGTGTGGTCTGACCATAGACCACGATGAGGGCCCGGCAATTGATGATGTTCTCCTCGAGATCGGCCCGCAACTCCGTGGGCGGCCCCTCGAGGATCGGCAGCGCCGCGCCGAACGATTCCCGCTTGAGCTCCTCCGCGATCAGGCGTGCCGCCTCGAGATCGTCTTCCGCGGCGTCGATGAAGACGAAGGAGGAAGAGGTAGATCGGCGCGCTTCCGCGGGCGACGCCGCTTTGCGTGCCTGTGCCTTGCGCACCGCCGCCTTGAAGCCCTCCAGGCTGTCGGCGATCACATGCTCACCGCCGAGCAGCGCGCGGTGCCCTGCATCGGTAATGGCATCGAGCCGGAGCTCCGGGCTTCGCCATTGCATGATCTCAATGCCCTTGGCCGCAGCGGCGGCAGCCTGGAACTGCGTATAGCCTTCCGGCAGGTCGCGCGGCTTGCGCCCCGTGCGCCCGCCGAGAAGCTGCACGAAGAGGTCTGCCCGCTCGAGGTCGGCGGCAAAGGCCGCGCGGAAGGCGTCCCCGCCTTGCGGGTAGCCCTCGGCTGCCAGCACCGGGATCTCATACTGAGCGAGGTAGGCCAGCACCTGCTCGCGCTGGTCGTCGAGATCCTCCGTCACCTGAGCGAGCAGCACGCCATGTCCCTTTGGGTGTCTCTCCGAGTGTCCCTCGGGACGTCCTCCAGAACGCTCCCCCGAATGCCTGGCAGTGGGCGGCATCGAGGCAGCCGCCGAGGATGCCGCGCGCCTTCCCTCATCGGCGCGGATCTCGCGCAGCTTCCGTGCGATCTCGTCGACCAGCAGATAGAGATGGTCGGAATATTCCCGGTCCTCGGGCTGAAGAGGCAAAGTCGTCTTGCCAAGACGCTTCCACATCGGCCGCGCCATGGCATTGTCGAGCGGGTGGGGAAAACGCGCGCGATTCTCGGGCTCCCGGCATTCGACGGCGAAAAGCCGCGTCTCGTCCCCGTCATTCCAGCGATTATGCGCGACAAAGGCATCAAGCTCCTTGCGGGTCCAATCACGGCCCGCATAGGAGTCCGATGCAATGGCAAGAAAGACCGCCGCGTTGCGCGCCGCCGTGACCAGCCGATCGAGCTGGTGGTTGGAAGCGGAGCTGTTGCGGTCGAAAAAGATCGTCGGGTTTCCGCCACCGAGTTGCTGAGGCAAGAGCTTGCTCAACTCTTCGTAGAGACGCTCGACCCAACCTTTCTCGGAAGCCACCGCAACGTCATCGGCGCGCGCGTAGCTGATGAAGATATCCCACTCGCAAGCCGTGTAGCCCATAGGCCGGATCCGGAGTGCAAACCGCTGCGATTGGCAAATATTATCGCATCGATCCAGCAGCCTGGAAGAGGGGGCGCTTACCGCCTTCATCACGTTGCCGGGAGCCGTCGTCAGCCTTGCCAGAAAAGAGAGCGCCGTGCGACGCTTGTTACGATTTCCGCTCCATACGGCAACGAAGAGAGGCAACGGAGAGGAGGTGATGGGGAAGAGGCCGCCGGGGAAGAGGCCGCCGGGGAAGAGGCCTCGGGGGGCGCCGCTTGCCCTGATTGCGCTGCTCGGGCTCGCCGGCTGCGTCGCGGTAGACAATTTCGGCTCGCGCGCACTCGCCTACAACCAGCAGGCGGAGGACATCAAGGAGAGCCAGCTCATGCTCAACGTGATGCGTGCCGCCTATCGCGAGCCGCTCCAGTTTACCGATTTCACCCAGGTCACCGGCCAAACTTCGGCTTCCGGCACCGCCGCCTTCACCCTGCCCTTCAACCCGAGCCCGCCCACCTTCGGCCATGCCGACACCGCAAGCCCCAGCGCAACCTTGAGCGGCAGCCAGGCATTCACCGTCGCCAATCTCGACACCAAGGAATTCTACGAAGGCATCCTCTCACCAATCCCGCTCACCAGCATCGATTATTACATGGAGCAAGGATTTCCGAAGGCGCTCCTGCTCACGCTCCTGCTCAGCCGCATCGATATCACAACGAGCGGCAGGCCGCCGCAGGTCTTCTACAATGACTACTATCGTGACAATTACCGCCGCTTCGAATCCGTCATCGGAGCGCTCATCGATCTCGGACTGAGCTCCGAGGTTGCAAAAAATGTCGCGAATATCGGCCCACCGCTCACCGCCGATGAGATATCGAGCCTGCGTGCGTTGGCGCCTCTGGCCGAAGGGGCGGAGCTCGAGCGCTTCACTCCCGCGTCCGATCCGTCCATCACGCCGGACGAGCGCGCCACCCTCGCCCGCCAAGGCGTCACGGAATATTATCGCCTGCAGCGCACATCCGAGCAGAGCCGCTTCTGCATCGACCGCAACAATCAGAATTTTACCGCAGCAAGCGAGATTCTCACTTCATTGGGCGTGCTCGCGCCTGGCGATACGATCATCGGGCCACCGCGCGAACCGCAAGTGGCCATAGAAGAAGCCGCTGCACAGGCCTGCGGCGCGTCAGCCCGGGTGCGAGCGGATGTCGAGGAGCGCCTGGGCTATGCCGAGCCGCGCAATCGTTTCGCTGCCGCCGTCCGAACCGCGAGCGGCGAGATAACGACCGTCTCCTTCGATGTCCGCCTCACCATCCGTTCCGTCGAGGGCATCATCTATTATCTCGGGGAGCTGGCGCGCGGTGAGCTCGATATCGGGGTCGGCCAGACGCTCGCGCCGCCGGAGATCGACACCGGGCTCGGGATCGACCGGCTGTTCGATGTGCACCAGGGCTGCTTTGCCACGACGAACAGGATCGTCGCCCTTTACAATGGCGTGCGCTATTGTGTCGCGGTCGATCCCTCCGGCGCGGACCGCTCGTCCGAGGTGATGGAGGTCGTGCTGCAGCTTCTGGCGCTCAACACCTCGGCTCAGACCCTCCCGGCCCCGAGCGTGATCTCGATCCTCGGACCGTAGCCGTTCTGGTACGCAGGGAAAAACCGTGCTGAGCCTTCGCTTCTACCGACTCGGGCAATGGGCTCCGGTGGTTCTGCTCGGCCTGCTCGCGACTGCGCTCGGCCTGTTCGGGTTCCTCACCTGCAGTGCGAACGCCGCCTGCCACGTGAATTCACCGGCTGACGCCCTGGTCCGCACGCTGTTGCTGATCCGCGGCGGCGAATCCTT
Organism: Acetobacteraceae bacterium; assembly: GCA_030044345.1. Lineage (GTDB taxonomy): Bacteria > Pseudomonadota > Alphaproteobacteria > Acetobacterales > Acetobacteraceae > JAKAWQ01. The sequence continues at coordinate 3,692 of JASHVY010000567.1, forward strand.
CACCTATGGCCAGGCGCCGTTCTCTCTCATGGCGGCGCAGACCCTGATGTTCCTCACGCTGGTGCTGGCCGGGCTCACCGGCAGCATCAAGCTCTTCATGCACAATCTTCGCCACGATGTGCAGCTCGCGCGTGCCCAGACATTGCGCGAACATGTGGTGGTGTGCGGGCTCGGTGAAACCGGGCTCGAAATCGTTCGCGGCCTCAAGCGAGGCGGACACAAGGTCGTGGCGATCACGCGCGCGGACGCGGACACCGCGATCGCCGAATGCGACCGGCTTGGCGTGCCGGTGCTGAGCGGAGATGCGACACGGCGCGAGACGCTCGAACAGGCAGGGGTCGTGCGGGCGCGCACACTGGTGGCGACCACCGGATCGGATGCAACCAATCTCGACATCGTCATCACCGCGGGCAGGGTCGCAGGCGCGGCAAGAGGAACGGAGTCCGCCAGCCAGAAAGCGCCGGCGCTGCTGCGGGCACGGCCCGA
>JASHVY010000568.1 GCA_030044345.1 Acetobacteraceae bacterium
AGCGCGCGCGCAAGCGAAGCGCGCTGCTGCTGTCCGCCGGAGAGCGAAGCAGGACGACGATGAAGGATCGCGCCGATATCAAGCATCTCGGCGACGGCGCGCACGCGCTCACTTGCCTTGCGTCGTTCGGCGCGGGTGGCGTGCAGTGCAAAACCGATATTCTCGGCCACCGTCAGCGGCGGATACAGAGCGTAGCCTTCGAACGCCATGGCCACACCGCGCCTGGCCGGCGGCAGGGGGTCGATGCGCCGTCCGGCGAGGGTGATCGCACCGCCGCTCACAGGCTCGAACCCCGCGATCATACGCAGGGTGGACGTCTTGCCGCAGCCCGAGGAGCCGAGCAGGGCGATCGTCTCACCCTGGCGCACTTCGAGATCGAGGCCACGCACGGCGAGAACGGGCGGCTTCCCGAATCGTTTATAAGTCTTATCCAGTTTCGACAGGACGAGGCTCATGCCACCACTTCCGTGCGTGCGTCGGAGATTGCGAGCCTGCGGCCGCTTGCCGGATCGAAAAGCACCGCATGCCGGGCGCCGGCAATCGATACGAAGGTGCCCGGGTCCGGCGCGGCGCCGGCCATGCTTGCCACGAGCTCGGTGCCATCGGCCGCCCGCAGAAGCAGGACGCATCGCTCATGAAGCGGTGTCACGGCAAGGATCTCGGCATGGGCCCCGCCGGTCGCGGGAGACGCGAGCAGGACATCCTCGGGCCGCACCCCGAGGAGCGGCGCTTCCATGCGCGTTATGTCGAGATCGGGAAAGCCGGGCGCCATCCCGGCTGCCTCGGCCCGAACCCGGTTGTCTTCCTGCACGAGGCGCGCGGAAAGCAGATTCATTGGCGGATCGCCAAACAATTGCGCGACCGGTACGGAAGCGGGCGCTCCATAGACCTCCTCGGCCGGTGCATCCTGAAGCACTGCCCCCTCCCGGAGGACGACGACACGGTCGGCGAGCGCCATCGCCTCGCGGAAATCCTGCGTGACGAAGATCACGGCCGCCCCGGTCTTGCGCAGAAGGGGCGGAAGCTCCAGCCGCATTTCATAGCGCAGCTTGGCGTCCACATTGCGCAGCGGATCGTCGAGCAGAAGGACCGGCGGCTCGGCCACCAGAGCGCGTGCGAGCGCCGTGCGCTGTTTCTGGCCGTTGGAAAGCTCCCTCGGAAGATGGCCAAGCACATGATCGATGCGCAGCAGGTCTGCGACCCTACGCACCTTGATCTCGATCTCCGGCGTCCGCAATCGACGCGCACGGAGCGGGCTTGCGATGTTTTCGTACGCCGAGAGATGCGGATAGAGGGAGAAATTCTGGAAAGCCATGCCGAGCGGCCGATGCTCCGGCTCGAGATCCTGCACTTCCCGCCCATCGATACGAACGACACCGCTTGCCGCCGGCTCGACTCCGGCGATGGCGCGCAGAAGCGTCGTCTTGCCGGCCCCGGAGGGGCCGAACAGAACCACGGTCTCTCCCGCCGCAACCCGGCAATCGATTCCCCGCAGCACCTCGGCATGGCCGAAGCGAACGCGAATGCCGGAGATCTCGAGCCCGCTCATCCTTTCACCGCCCCAAGGCTCAATCCTTCCACGAGCCAGCGCTGGGCATAGAGTGCTAGGGCCAATGTCGGCAGGATGGAGAGCACGATCGCGGCTGCGATCTGGCCGTACTGGATGCCGGCCGCGGTGACGAAGGCAAGCGCGCCCACGGTGACCGGCTGCTTGTCAGCCGAGGCGAGCACCAGCGCGAAAACGAAATTGTTCCAGGCGAAGATGAAGGCGAGCAGACCGGCCGCGGCGATGCCGGGGCGCGCCAGGGGCACCGCGATGCGCGTGAAGGTGCGCCACCATGAGTGGCCGTCGACGCGATAGGCATGCTCGATATCGGGGCTCGCATCTTCGAAATAGCCCCGCACGATCCAGAGAATCAGCGGCAGTGTGATGAGCTGATAGACCCAGATGAGCCCGCCATAGGTATCGGTGAGGCCGAGGATCTGGAAATAGAGGGAAAGCGGCAGCAGAACGAGAAGCGGTGGGGCGAAGCGGAAGGAAAGAAGGGTGAAGGCGATGCTTTCGCCGAGCCGGAAGCGATAGCGCGCGAAAGCGTAGGCTGCCGGAACACCCAGCACGAGAGAAGCCGCGACAGAGGCGACCGAGAGCAGCAGCGAGTTTCCGAGATTCCTGAGAAACGTAATATCGAGCGTGCCCGAGCTTGTGGCGAGCTTGCCCGAGAGCAGCGCCACGTAGTTCGAGAGAGTCGGCGTGAACCCGAGCCTTGGTGGAATGCGCAGGATATCCGCATTCGTCTGAAACGACATCAGCAGGATCCAGAGGATCGGAAACAGGAAGAAGAGCAGGATGAGCGCCAGCGCACTGCCGCGCAGGATGCGGGTGATTGGCTCACGCATGGCCCTGTCTGCGCTCCCTGAGCTTGTGCCATTGCCTGACGAACCGATCGGAGAGGAAATAGGTTATGACCCAGAGCACCATCAGAAGAGCCGCCGAACGGCCGACATTGGTGTACTGGAAGAATTCGAGATAGGCGCCCACCTGGAAGACCATGAGCGAATCGCCCGGGCCGCCTTGCGTCATGGCATAGATGATATCGAACTGCTGAATCGAATCGAGCAGCCGGAACAGGCAGGCCGTGACGATGAAGGGAGAAAGCATCGGCAGCGTGACACGAAAGAAGACGAAGCGGCCGGGCACGCCATCGAGCTGTGCTGCCTCGAATGGCGCAGGCGGAAGGCTGCGCAGCCCGGCCAGAAGCAGGATCATGATGAAGGGCGTATAGACCCAGATATCGACGAGGACGACGGTGAGCATCGCCGTGTGGGGGTCCGACGCCCATTTGAAGTTGCTGAGTCCGATCAGCGAGACGGCCCAGGAGAGCACTCCGAAGCCGGGATTCGTCATCAGCTTCCACATCAGTGAGGCAAGAGCCGGTGCCGTCATCAAAGGCAGCATGAGTACCACTGAGATGACATTGTTGATGAATGTCCTCTCGCGCAGCAGCATGGCGATCGCAAGACCGAGCAGGAGCTCAATGCCGACGGTTGCCGCCGTATAGATGATCGATACTTCAACCGTGTTCCAGAACGACGGATCGGAGAGGAAAGAGATATAATTCCCGAACCCGATGAAGGCGCGGCCCGTGGGAAAGGCGAGGTTGTAGCGCTGCAGGCTATAGATCGCCGAAGCCACGAACGGGATCACGATGCCGACGCATACGAGGAGCGAGGGCAGACTCAGAAGATACGGAAGCAGGCGGCCCACCCGCCATCGCTTCGCAGGGACAGGAAGGGCGAAATCGCTCATCGGACACTCCCGAGGCGACGCACGGGGTTTCCCCCGCGCGTCTCCGGATTGGATCAGCCGATGCCGGCGTCGCGAAGCTCGCGGTTGATGGTGGCGGCGAGCTGGTCGAGTCCTTCACTGACCGCAACCTCCTTGGCGACCATGCGTTGCAACGCTGCCGCCCATTCGGTTGTCACGTTGAAAAAGAGCGGTTGGGGTGTGAAATAGATTTTTGCGTCCGGTGCCGTCGCCTTGTACGTTTCAAGATAGCCGGGATAGGAACCGGCAATGCGATCCTGGAAGACCTTGTCCGCCCAGACGCTTGCACGTACGGGGTCGACAAGATCCTTCTTGCGGGCACCGAACATGTCATGCTGCTTCGACGTCGCCCACTGAATGAAGTACCAGGCGGCATCCTTGGCATTGGAGAAGTTGGAGAGCGCAAGGGACCAGATCCAGATGTTGGATGTCGGGCCCTTCGCCTCCGGGTTGGGCGCAATGGGCGTATAGCCGATATGGCCTGCCTCCTTGTTGCCCGCGCCATTCATGAAATAGCCGAGGATATCGGCATCATAGATCATGCCCGAAGCGCCGGCACCGAGATCCTGTCCCACCTGGTACCAGGTATAGGTGGCCCAGTTCTTCGGGCCGGCCTCCTGGATCATCTTCACCCAAAGCTCATGGAAAGCCTTCGATTCTGCGGAATCGACGGCGGATTTCAACTTTCCGTCGGCAACTGTGAAGTCGCGGGCGCCATAGTTCGTGTAACCGGAAAGAAAGCCCGGATGGATGGTCGCCCAGGAGCGGCTGCCACGCACGCCGACACCATAGGGCCCGCCGGCGTCCTTGGTGATCTTCGTCGCCTTCTCGATCAGATCGGGGAGATTCTCGGGCGGCGTGATCTTGAGCTGGTCAAAAATATTGCGATTGTAGGAGATCGAATAAAGCTCGAAGCCCCAGGGAATCGCCCACTGCTTGGCGCCCGTGCCGCCAAGCGGTGCGCCCGGCACACCCGACCAGGAATCGGATGCGCGCAGATTGGGCAGCATGTCCTCGAAATCGTAATCCGGTGCGGTCTTCCCCGCGTCATGAAGATATTCGTTCATATCGACGAGCCAGCCAGCCGGGCCGTACTGCCATGTCTGGTAAGCCCCGGTCATGAAGGCATCGTACTGCGAGGAGCGGGAGGAGAGAGCTGCCGTCACCTTGTCGAAATACACGTCCTCAGGGAAAATGTCGTACTTCACATCCATGCCGGTGAGCGCCCTGAAAGCGTCGAGATCGGCGATCATCGCATCGGCATAGGGATGCTTGTTGAGCAGCAGCTTGACCGTGGTACCTTTATACTTCATCCAATCGAAGCTGGCGGCCATGGCGCGCGTGTAGCTTGCTTGAAGCAACCCGTCGGCGGCTGCCGCGCCGATGCCGAGAGCCGTGATTCGTTTTCCGAATTCGCGGCGACTGATCCGCCCCGCGACTCGCGCCTTACAGAGATCCCTGGCTTTGTCGCTCATTGTCCGTTCCTCTCCTTGTCGTTTTCGCGCGGCATGGCATTGGCTCGACGAGGCGCCGCGCCGTCTGCTCGTCGGTGATCAACGCGGTCACGAGGCCGCTCGCCAGGACCGCGCGAATAGCTTCCGTCTTGCTTGGGCCGCCGGCGACCGCGACCACCTCGCGCCCCTTCATTTCACTGGGCGCCAGGGCGATGACGCGTTCGTGCAATTCCGTCGCGATTTCCCCGCCTCGCGCGTCGAGAAACCGGCCGAGCAGCTCGCCGACGCCTCCGGCGTGACGGACGGCATCCGCCTCAGCCCGCGAAATGATTCCACTTGCCGGCAGAAAGGCCTCGCCGGTGACCTCGCCGATACCGACCAGGAACAGTGACGCCTTGGCCGCCACTGCCAGCGCCTCGGCGACCCCGCGCTGACGCAGCAGCACCTTCCGGTCGGAAGCGGCATCGACGAAGAACGGCACCGGCAGCAGATAGGCCGCGGCCGCGGTTCTTTCGGCGAGCCGATGAATCACGTCGAAGGGATTGGCGTTGGACCGCCTCGGCAGGCCGCCGAGCAGCGAGACGAAACAGACCTCGTCATGCGTCGCCCGCGGCAGGTTATCCACCATCGCGGCCAGCGAACGGCCATGGCCGACGCCGATAATATGATGCTCTCCGCGCTCGAGCACGGACTGAAGAAACGCCGCAGCCGCTCGCCCGAGGGCCTGCAATGGCAGGCCGGGCTCGCCCAGGTCGGGAACGACGCGGCAGAAGCGAAGCCCGTGCCGGCCCGTCAGCGTGTCTTCGAGGGTAATGCAGCCGGCCGAAGGCCCTTCGACAAAAACACGCACCAAGCCTTCGCGGCTGGCGCGGGCGATCAGGCGATGCGCTTTGGCGAGTGTGACCTCGAGGCGCCGAGCGATCTCCGATTGGGTGAGCGATGCGGCGTAATAAAGCCATGCCGCCCGTGCGGCGAGCACAGCTTCTTCGTCAATGGCGGGGCGTTCTCCCTCGGGCACTTTTCAGCTTTGAAAAAAATTTCGTTGGCTGTATTTTTTTCCACAAAGAACAGCCGTGTCAAGCCCAGCCGTGCCGAACCCGGTCGCAGCGCCCCAACCCATCGCCGATGCCGCCAATGGCCTCGATCCAGGCGTTGATGCTCGCGGTATGAGAAAGCGGATGGCCGCAGCCAGCGGATCGCCCTGGCACGGGGCGAGGGCTTTCCCCAAGGTCGGAGCAGCGAGTGTCCTGCCCTCGAAGTTCGTCGCATTTCGCGACGAACGGAGAGGATAAGCAGGCCCCTGAAAATAAAGAGAAAGTAAAATAAAAAGAAAGCAAATCCAGTGCGTGATGACCCAAAATCATCACGCACTGGAAGCCTCAACCGGCCGTCAAAAGGCCGATTCCGCCTTCAAACGGGCGTCATTTCCTGGGCGAGCGTCGGCAGCAGCTCGGAGACCGTTGGATGAATATGCATGGCATGGCTCAGCACCGTGTAGGGTGCCCGCGCCTGCATGAGATCGATGATGCAGTGGATCGCCTCGTCTCCGCCGGTGCCGAAAATCGCGGCGCCAAGGATTTCCTTCGTCTCCCCGTCAGCCACGATTTTCATGAGGCCCGCGGTCTCACCTTTCTCGATGGCGCGTGCGACGTCTGCCATCGCCATTCGCCCGACCAGCACTTTTCGTCGGGCTTTGCGTGCGTCCGTCTCCGTCATGCCCGCGCGCCCGAGCGGCGGATCCGTATAGAGCGCATAAGCCGGAATCCGGTCCTTCACGCTCCGACTCTCGCCCCTCAGCAGATTGCCTGCTACGATTTCGAAATCATTATAGGATGTGTGCGTAAAGGCACCCCGTCCGTTGCACTCACCGAGCGCCCAGATACCGGGCACGTTCGTGCGCAACTGGTCATCAACTCGGATATAGCCTTGTTCATCTACTTCCACTCCAGCGTGCTGCAGGCCAAGATCGTCCGTATTGGGCCGCCGTCCGACAGCAAGCAGCAGGTGGGTTCCATCCACCGTCACGTCTCCCGACCCGGCATTGATCGTGAGGGTGAATCCCGTGCGGGTGCGCGCCAACGAAAGACCGCTGGCGTTCACAAACACCTCCACGCCCTCGGCTTCCAGCATTTCGCGCATGGCGGCCGAAATCTCTTCGTCCTCGCGCGGGATCAATCGGGGCGCTGTTTCGACCACGCTCACCGCGGCTCCGAACCGGCGATAGATCTGCGCGAATTCAAGCCCGACATAACTGCCCCCGATCACCACGAGATGCTCGGGCAGTCGATCGAGATCGAGCATCGAGCTGTTGGTCAGGGAATCGACGCCGTCCAGGCCCGGGATTGATGGCACCACCGCTCTGCCGCCGACGTCGATGAAGATCTGCCCGGCGGAGAGCACGTCTCCCCCGACGACGACATCTCCGGCAGCCCGGAAGCGTGCATGGCCCTTGTACACGGTGCAGTTCGGAGCCTCGCGGAGGGAGCTTTCGGTCGCAGCCTTCCAGGCATTGACGATGGCGTCTTTTCTTGCCTTGACTTTTTTCATATCCACCGTGACGCCATCCGGTACGACGACACCGAACTCTGCCGCCCGCCTTGCCGTGTGTGCAACATAGGCGCTCGCGACGAGCGTCTTGGTCGGTGTGCATCCGGTATTGATGCACGTGCCCCCGAACGCGCCACGTTCGATGATCGCAACCTTTTGCCCCGCTTTTCCCAACTCCTTCGCGAGTGAGGGCCCGGCTTGTCCGGCTCCGATGACGATGGCGTCGTATCTGTTCATGCCGGCCTCCAATTCGTGCGGAGCCGGCACGATACCATGCGCCCACCGGAAAAGAGCCTGCCTGCGGTTTGAGATACTCGAAGGCCTCGCGCTGATCGCGTTCGTCTGCCCGGGCCAAAAACGCCGGGAGATTCGTCCTCGATCCTCGCTCCGCCGAATGTCGGGGCAGGCCAACTATCCAAGGAGAAACCAGAGGCGAAACAGCAGCGTCTCAAGCGGGGTCTGGCGCGAAAGACCGGCGAGCGCCAGAGCCGGAAGGCGCCGCCAGGGCGGCGAGTCGAGTGCTTCGGCGAGTGTCGCGAGGGCGGCGGCAGCTTCCGATGAAAGAAGCTCCGGCGTGTCGGCAAGGGCCGCGACGTGAGCGCGAAAGACCTGCATGAAGGGGCGCGGACCGCGAAGGAGCGCACCGAGCGCGCGGGCGAACCAAGTCCCGGGCGCGCCGACGAGGTTGCCGCCATGCTGGCGGTAGAGCACCGCCGGCGCGGGATCGACGAGGATGCGCCCACCTGCGGCAGCAACGACGAGGTAGCTCCACCAGTCATGCAAAGTGGTGCGCGGCGGCCGGCTCAGCGCGATCAGTCGCGCCGCGGTCCGATTGATCATGGCAGTGCAGCCGGTCGCGATGTTCTGGGTAAGCGCGGCCGGAAAGCGGGGTTGCCGAAGAACCGGGGAAGAAAGCCCGATATATGTCAGGGCAGGGCCAACCAATGTCTGCCGCGCGCAATAGAGCGTCGGCACGTCGGCAGGCTGGCGGGCGAGCGCAGCAAGTCCTCGCGCGAGCTTTTCCGGCAGCCAGACATCGTCCTGATCGGCGAAGGCAACCGCGTCCGGCGGCGGACCAAAACTCGGCAAGGCTGCAAGGAGAGAGAGAAAACTCCGCGTCGCGCCGAGCCGGGCCGCACGACCGGGAACCTCGATCACGTGGCCAGCGGCAGGGCCGGCGGCGAAGGCACGGAGCAGCGCGGGCGTATGGTCGGCGGAACCGTCATCGCGCCAATAGAGGCGCCAGGAGCCGTGAGTCTGGGCAAGCAGGCTGGCAAGCTGAGCCGGGAGGAAGCGCGCTCCGTTATAGGCAGAGAGCAGAATCGCCACCTGCGGCTCGGCAAGCGGGGTGGACACGGGCAGCTTCGGAATGCTCCGAACCGGCTCCGCCTGGTCATACATTGCTCAAGCGGCTCAGTGTGGGCGACCATTGAAGAGCTCATCGACGAGCCCGCGGACGCTCTCCCGCCAGGGCGGCAGCCGCAGGCCGAAAATCTCTGAAAGGCGCCCGCAATCGAGACGGGAATCGGCGGGCCGGCGGGCGCGGGTCGGCCAGTCCTCCGTGCGGATCGGGGTGATTTCGGGCGGGGCAACGCCATGGCGGGCGGCTTCCTCGAACACCGCCATGGCAAGCCCATGCCAGGTCGTCTCACCGGTTCCGGCGGCATGGAAGATGCCGCCGAAACGCTCCTGCCAGCCGGTGCTCTCGATCTGGTGAAGGATGGCGAGAATGGCAGCCGCAAGATCGGCGGCCGAGGTGGGCTGGCCACGCTGGTCCGCGACCACGCGGAGATGGTCCGTCTTGCTGCGCGCTGCGATCATCGTGCGCACGAAATTGCGGCCGGTCGGCGAGATGACCCAGGCGGTGCGAAGCACGACCGCGCGGCCGCCCGCCGCCAGCACTTCCTCCTCGCCCGCCCGCTTCGAAGCGCCATACACCCCGAGCGGTGCCGTCAGGTCGGATTCGAGATAAGGAGCGCCCTTGCTGCCGTCGAATACATAGTCGGTGGAGACATGAATGAGCGGGATCCCCGCCGACGCGGCAAGCGTGGCAAGGCGGGCCGGCCCGTCGCGATTGGCGCGGAAGGCGGCTTCCGCATCATCCTCCGCGGCATCGACGGCCGTGTAGGCGGCAGCATTGACGATGGCGGCAAGGCGCTGGCTGGCGATCGCTTTTTCGATCGTCTCAGGACGGTCGAAATCAAACTCGGGGCGGCCGACGCGGCGGATTTCGTTCTTTGGTCCTGCCTTCAGCAACGCCGTGGCAAGCTGCCCGCTGCCGCCGGTGACAAGGATCGCCCCCATCATCAGGCGGTTTCATAGGTGAACCAGGCAGGGCACTCGGCAAGGCGCGGCCGCACCCGGTCCTTTTCCGAAAGAATCGCGCGTTCCGGTGAGATCGGCCAGGGCAGGGCGAGGTCCGGGTCGTTCCAAAGCGCCCCGCATTCCGTCTCAGGATCGTACTCAGAAGTCATTTTGTAGATAATCTCGGTATTGTCATCGAGCGTGCAAAGGCCATGCAGGAAGCCAGGCGGGATCCAGAGCTGGCGCCAGTTTTCCGCGCTCAGCTCGGCGGCGACGTAGCGGCCGAAGCTGGGTGAGCCGTGGCGGATATCCACGGCCACATCCCAGATCGCGCCCCGGGCCACCCGGATCAGCTTGCCCTGGGCGGAGGGCGGCATCTGGGCATGCAGGCCGCGCACCGTACCGGCGACGGCAGAGAAGGTGTGGTTGTCCTGAACGAAGGAAAACCGGACCCCGGCTTCGGCGAGCTTGCTCAGGCGAAAAGTCTCGGAGACGAAGCCGCGAGCATCCCCGAAGCGGCGTGGGGTGATGAGCAGCACGTCGGGGATGGCCTGGGGTTCGATCTGCATAAGACTCCACTTTCGGTTGTGTCCTGTGCGACGCAACACAACATAATGGGGAGCAGGCCAGCCCGCCAGAGCGCGTTATGCTATGCTTGGGGCGTCATCTTGGCAGGACGGCCGCAACTGTATCCGCGACCGAAGCCGCACCCGGCGTGCCTTCCTGCTCCAGCCCCTCGATTACGCCGAGACGGTCTTCCAGCGGGCGGTTCTGGCTCATCTTCCACTTGCCTTCGAGCCGTGTGATCGCGAGCCGAAAGCCGACGATGCCCTTGAGCTGGGAAGCGATGAATTCCTCCGGCGCATCCGTCACGGCCCAGGGCGCGGGACGACCCGCCTCATGGGAAGCGGTGAGGCGGCTTACGAGCGCGCGCAAGGCTTCCGGCTCGTCAAAGAAGGCGAGCGGGCCATAGGCGTGCACGGTGACATAGTTCCAGGTCGGCACGACTTTTCCTGTCTCGCGCTTCGTCGCGTACCAGGACGGACTGATATAGGCGTCCGGGCCGGGGAAGATGGCGAGCGCCGGAACATCGGCCGTACTTGCGTGCCATTGCGGGTTGGCCCGCGCAAGGTGGCCGAGCAGAGTGCCGTGGGGACCATCCGCCTCGTCGAGCATCATCGGCACATGGCTCGCGATTAGGCCTTCGGGGCCGAAACTCACCAGGATCGCGAGGCCGCTCGCGCGGATGGCTGCGCGCAGGACCTCCGGCCGGTCCTCCCGGAAGGCTGGGGGAACGTACATGCTCTCCTCCCACACTCGAGAACGAGGGGGAAGATGACAGGATCGCCGGGCGAGGGGAATGGAGACGGTCCTGCCAGTTTCGATGCGGCGCCTCGAGGGAGGTCAAGGACTTCCGGAGCAGGCCGGGCAGCATTCCGAACACGCAACGGGCCAGAAACGGCGACGCTTTCTATATGCGATTTATATGCGCGCGCGCGGCCCGCGCCATCGAAGTTATATGCCGCCGGCGCTAGCTTGCCTCTGCGATCGCAGCGATCCGCAAGGGAGCACCCTATGCTCGACATCCTCTATATCTTGATCGGCGCCGTCTTTCTCGGCGGCGCGATTCTCTACGCCTTCGGCTGCGAGCATCTCTAAGGATTTATTCCGATGACCTTCGACTATGCGCTCGGCGCCGTGGTGGTGGCTGGCCTGCTCGTCTACCTCGTCTATGCGTTGATCCGCCCGGAAAAATTCTAAGCGCGACCCTGAGAAGCCCCCTGGGAGCACATGGAGATGATGGGCCATACGACAATCAATGGCTGGGTGCAGA
>JASHVY010000569.1 GCA_030044345.1 Acetobacteraceae bacterium
CGGCGGACATTTCCTATGTCTGGACCAAGGAAGGTTGGCTTTATCTGGCGATCGTGATGGACCTCTTCTCTCGGCGGATTATCGGCTGGTCGGTCAGCGACCGACTGCACCGCAACCTCACCCTGGCGGCGCTCCGGCAAGCTCTGGTCATCCGCTGTCCGACCCCTGGCCTGATCTGCCATTCGGATCGCGGTAGCCAATATTGTTCCATTGACTACCAGAGTGAATTCCGCCGGTACGGGGCTCACATCTCGATGTCCGGCAAGGGCAATTGCTTTGATAACGCCATCGTCGAGACTTTCTTCAAAACTTTGAAATCGGAACTCGTCTGGCGGACCGTGTTTCTGACACGAAAGGAGGCTGAAAGCGCTATCGGCAGTTATATCGACAGCTTTTACAACCCCGTCCGGAGACACTCGTCCCTGGACTTCATCAGTCCAGCCGCTTACGAGAGGCAGGCCGCCTGATCAAAAACAGCCCTCCACTTTATCGAAGCAAGTCCACAGGGCCGTCCCGTCGATCTTGCGTGCCCGTTCGGCGATCGGGTCCGTTATGATTACGGAATGAGAACGGCCGCCCGATCCCTCATTCGGCTGCTGCTGGCATCACCGCATGGGAGACGTGGCTCGACGACGAACGGCAAACCTCACCTATCAGCACGCCGCCGCGTCGAACTATCTGCAAACGATGCGTAAGGCGCAGATTTCGCCCTACACAATCCGCGCTAGCACGGTGATCCCCGCGGTACTGATGGGGGCGTCAATTCTCATCTCCCCGGGCAGATTCTCGCGCAGATCTGCGAGAACGTCTATCACACTCCGACGCGGTACAATCTGTTGATCCCGCAAGGCAGCAAACTCGTCGTCATCTACGACTACCACCTGACCTTTGGTCGGAGGCGCGTCCTGGTCGTGTGGAATCGGATCATTTTTTCCCGAGTATGTGAATAAGCACTGAGCCATGATTTCTCATCGATTCAAGATAAATTCCTAAGATTACTTATGAACTCGAAATCATTGTGGCGTCATGGCAGGCGCCGATGGCCGCTCCACCGCGCCAACCATTTTGTTCCCTAATTCAATAGTATGCAGCGACTCCAGGGAGGGGTCACACTTCGGTACTGATTTGCAGAAATGACACCGGAATATTGACATTTGTCCTTGGGCGGACGAGATGAGGGACGAAAGGAACCACAGACATGAAACTGCATTATCTGTGCATGTTGGCGCTGCCGTTGGCCCTTGCCGCCTGCAATGCCAACGGCGCCCGTGCGCAAGGGGATTTCAACGCGGCCGGCGCCAATCTTGGCCAAGGCCATATTGGCAGTGGTTTCAATGATATTGGCCAGGGTTTTAGCGACGGGGCCAACGCCACGGGCGATGCCATTGCGCATACGACGCATCAGGTGGGGAACGCATTCAGCCAATAAGCTGACCTTCCGCACCCATCTCCAGCGCGTCCAGATGCCGGCGAAAAACGCAAGCGGGCGAGTCTCGTTCAATGCGAACCAGATTGGCGGGCCCGCTGCCTGTGCGAGTTCGGCTTTCCCGACGAGCGTTCAGCGTTTGGGCTGCAGTTTGGCCCCGGGCCAGGCCTTGCATTGCACGGGCGCCCGATCATCCACCGTCTCGTCAGCCTCGATCACCCGATGGAAATCAAGACCGGCATGGTGTTCGCGCTGGAAACCTATTCCCCTGCGACGGACGGGTTTTGAGGGCCTGGGCCAGGATCGCGGGATGAAGACGCCGTTAGACGGGGTTGCGCCATAGAACGGGCAGGATAGCATGGATCGGGAGCGCGGACCGATTGCTAGCCCTCTTGGCGATGGCGGTGATTGGCTGGCGGCAGCAAGCGCGCGGATTGATGCCAGCAACCTCGCTTGGCAACACCGTAGGGGTATCCGTCCCCAACATACCGAAAGTGACGCCGCCTTTATTCAAACACGGCGGACTTGTGCTTTTGCTCACCCCTCGCGATGATGCGCGTGATCGCCAAGGCCAAACTGTTTGCCAAGCTAAGAAGATGCCAACCGCAGGAATGCCCGGGTTCGTGGGTTCGCCGGATTCCGCATGACCTGGTCGGGATGCCCCTCCTCGACAATCTGACCGTGCTCCATGAAGATGATGCGGCTCGCGACCTCCCGTGCGAACTGCATTTCGTGCGTGACGATCAGCATGGTCATGCCGTTCCGCGCAAGTCGCCGAACGACATCGAGCACTTCACCAACACGCTCGGGATCGAGCGCTGACGTAACCTCGTCGAATAGCATCACGCGTGGTTTCATGGCCAAGGCCCGCACGATGGCGACGCGCTGCTTCTGTCCGCCGGACAGATTGCCCGGGTAGGACCGCGCCTTGTCAGCCAAACCGACCCATGAGAGCAGTTCCATCGCCTGTGCCTCGGCATCGCGGCGTGGAACCCCCCGAATCTTTCTCAACGGCAGCGTTACGTTCGAAAGTGCACTGAGATGCGGGAACAGATTAAAGTGTTGGAACACAAAGCCAATCTCGCTCCGATGTCGGCTGAGGTTCCGGCCCTTCATCCGGACAACCTCCCTGCCCTCCTCGACGTGGCACAACGTCGAGCCGGCTACCTCGATGCGGCCATGATCAATCGGCGTTAGGAGGTTGATGCAGCGAAGCAAGGTTGTCTTGCCTGAGCCGCTTGGCCCGATTAGAGCGCAAACCTCACCTTTGCCGACGGTGAGATCGATCCCGGCCAGGATTGTCTGTGTTCCGAAGCGCTTACGGATATCACGCAGATGAATGGTGATCTCTGCCGGCACCTTCGGTTCGGCCGGCGATGGATCGGCGAGGACCAGGGTGCTATTCCGGGATCGCAAAAAGCTCCTCCACCCAATGTGCCGAGCGCGAGGTGATGAAGCAGATCGCCCAGTAGGCTGCGGCAACAGCCGTGTAGGCCTCCAACGGACGGGCAAATTGTGTCGAAATCATATCGCCGCGATGCATGATGTCGAGCACGCCGATATAAGATACAAGTGCGGATTCCTTGATTAGCACGATGAATTGATTCAGCAGCGGCGCAAGCATCTTGCGCAGCATCTGCGGGACGATAACGTACGTCATGGTCTGCACGGTTCCAAATCCCAGGCTCGCCGATGCCTCATGCTGCCCATTCGGAATGCCCAGGATACCTCCGCGAAATACCTCCGCCAGGAAAGCGCTGGTGTTCAACCCCAGCGCCAGGATGCTTGCGGTCACTGCGCCCAGGTTCACACCGAGCACGATGGGCAGAACGTAGTAGAACCAGACGATCTGTACGAGAACAGGGACGTTTCGGAACACCTCGATATAAATGTCGAAGAACGCCCCGAGCACGCGCGAACGATGGGTTCGCGCGATACCGAGCGGCAGCCCGACACACACCCCCAAGGCGAGGGAAGCGATCGAGATCTCCAGCGTCAGCCACGCACCCCGGAATACGAAGCCGAGCGCTATCAACTCGACATGGTAGTCGAAATGATACACGACCGCCCCTCAATTGTTCTAAACTGCGGCCCCGTCAGTTACTCGACCCGAGCGCCGGCTGATTGCCGACCACCTTGTATTCAGTCAGCAAGCGCTGAACGGTGCCGTTCTGCAGAACCTCAACCACCGCGTTGTTCACCGCGGCCTTGAACTTCGGGTCACCCTTCGCAACGGCAACACCGAACTCGGCCGCACCGAAAGTGCCCGTCACGATCTTGAACTGCGGCTGATTGGCACAGATGCCCATCAATTCGTCCTGTTGATCGGCATAACCCGTCACCTTGCCACTGGCGAGAGCGACGATGGCGGCACCAACGTCTTTGATACGGATGATACGCGCCTTGATTTTGTGCTCACGCTCAAGGTTCGTCAGCACCTCGTCGGTGTTGGACCCGGTGGTCACTGCCACAGTATAACCGGGCTGATTGAGTTCGCTCCAGGTCGCACTCGTTCCGTGCGCGCCGACAATTGCCGTGAAGGACGTGTAGTACAGCGGATGCGTGAAGTCGACGATCTGGCTACGTTCGGGCGTGATGCCGAGCAGGGCGAGATCGAATTTGTGCGCAGCGACACCGCTGGCGAGCGTTGCCCAGTTGTCCTCGACGAAGGTCGGCTTGGCGTTGAGTTGCGCGCCGATAGCGCCCGCCAAGTCTATCAGCATGCCTTTGAGTTGACCGCTGAGGACATCGTGGTATTCGAAGGGCTTCCATTCAGCCCAACCGAAGGAAACCTGGTGAGTTTTCTGGACCGTCTCCAGAAGCGATCCGGCAAACGCTGTTGGAGCGGCAGATACCGTAAGCGCGATGCCCAGCACCGCCGCAGCAACCCTTTGCGCATGCGAACTGACCCGACGCAACCAGACCATGAGCCTTCCCTCCCCCGATTGAGTTACACGTGTATCTTGTGTCGGTTCGAGCCGTCCCCTTAGAATGTGGACGGCGTGTTGACCCACAGAATGCGGGCAACTTCGGTTCCGGGATTCCAGTAGCCGTGCGGCAGGTCTGAGGGAAAAAAGAACGAATCGCCCTCTTCGATCTGGTAGCTACGGTTCCCTATGGTGATCTCCAGCCTTCCCTCCAGCACGTAACCGACCTCCTCGCCGGCATGGGTGATCGTGCCCCCGCTGGTACCACCAGGATCGACGATGTGGATGGAGGCATAGAGCAACTGGCCGCTGGGGATCAGGCACTCCAGGCGGATGCCCTTGCCGTCGTGGCGGCCGATGGTATCGACGCTCAGGATCGGCCGCTGGCCCGGGTGCATGATCGGATCAGGATCGGTATTGCCGTTGGCAAACATCGCGCCGATCGAGGTGCCAAGCATCGTCGCGATCCGATGTAACATCTGCAGGGAAGGGATGACCTTCTCATTCTCGATCTTCGAGATAAGGCTCTCCGAACAGCCAACCGCGTCGGCTAGATCGCGCAGGCGCAGGCCCTGCAGCTTGCGTGCATGCCGCAGTTTGGCGCCGATATGCAGGTCCAGGTCTTCATCGGGCCTTACATTGGCAATTGCGGACGCCGGCATGGCAGGCACCTCTTACCCCCTGGGGATCGGAGCGAACACAGAGGGCACTCGACCCGCATTCGCATCGCTTGACATATAAGAAAACGCTATCTTAATCCGGCGCAGCACTCAAGATGTTTTCCTGGCCGGGAAGTCGCATCCTGGGGTCGGCTTTGCGAACGATGAAGCAGGAGGCCTAGTGGAGAACCCAATCGACGCGATCGAGTTGACCAGAACCCTGGTGCAGTTCGACACGGTGAACCCGCCCGGCCATGAACGCGAGGTCGCCAGCCGCCTCGCGACAATCCTGGAGCAGCTAGGCTTTGCCGTTGCCCGCTTCGAGTTCGCCCCTGGCCGTACGACGCTGCTCGCCCGCTCAGGCGGGAAGGCAGACCGTGAGAAGCCGAGCCGGCCGCTCTGCTTCACAGGCCACCTCGACACCGTGCCGCTTGGCCAAGCCGACTGGGAGCACAACCCCTTTGCAGGCGAGATTGTCGATGGGAGGCTCTACGGCCGCGGCGCATCCGATATGAAAGCGGGTATCGCGGCCTTCCTGGCTGCGGTGTCGCGCTGCAATGCACAGAAGCCTGACCTGCTGCTGATCCTGACAGCGGGAGAGGAAACCGGATGCGAGGGCGCCCGCCATCTTTCAGCACAGGCGGCGGCGCTTGACGGCGTTGCTGCCCTGATCGTAGGCGAACCGACCGCAAGCCAGCCGCTCCTGGGGCACAAAGGGGCGGTGTGGCTGACAGCCGCTGCCAGAGGACTGGCGGCGCATGGGTCGATGCCTGACAGGGGGCGCAACGCGGTCGTCGCAGCAGCGAGCATGGTGCGCAAGCTGAACTGCTTCGGATTCAATTGCTGCCAGCATCACGTGCTGGGGGGCCCGACCATCAACATCGGCACGATCCGCGGAGGGCAGAACATCAATTCGGTGCCCGATTGGGCGGAGATCGGTCTGGATATCCGTACCGTGCCCGGTCTGACGGCCGAGGTCGTCAGCCGGCAGCTAGAAATTTACCTCGGCTCGGACCTTCACGCGTTGCGGACAGAACTACACGTCGATCATGTCTGGACGGATCCAGAGGATCCTTGGATCCAGCGCGTCTTCGCAATCGCCGAGCAGGTCCATGGTCGACGGCCGAATATCGCCGCTGCTAGTTTCTTCTCCGATGCGAGCGTATTGCAGCCGCTGCTGAACGATGTTCCCACCGTGATTCTCGGCCCCGGCGATCCGGCCATGGCGCATCAGACCGACGAATACTGCTCGATCAGACACATCGAGCAGGCCGTGGAGATCTATGAGCGGATCATCATGGAGACGCTGGCGGAAGGATGAAGCGCATTCGGGACCGGAAAGCAGAAGTCCAGCCATTCAAGTCTCTTGACAAATAGTCGCCCGCTGTGCATCGTTGTTAAGGCCGCATGCGAACTATTGGCCGGAGTGGGGCGGTTCGTCACCCCCTCCACCAATGCCGCAACCCTGGGAAGGCAATCGCTATGACATTTCGCAGCCTCGACATGGGCTTGCACCGGGCCGCAGGTGTGCTGGTCAGGGACCATTTCTGTGTCGGCAGCACGGATGAGGTGGTGATAACCGCCGATACCGCCACCGACCCGATAGCAGTCGAGGCTCTTTTATTGGCCACTCGCGAGGCTGGCGCCCAAGCGGTGGTGCTGCTGTTCCCGCAACTGCCGTTCCAGGGGGCACTGGCCGATCCGTACATCCCTGAAACGGTCAAACTTGCCGTGCGCAATTGCGATGTGTGGTTCGACCTGACATTTCCTTACATGGCCGGTTCGCACACCCATGATGAGGCGATGCAGGCCAAGCGCGCCCGTTACGTACTGGTGGGCGATCTTGGCGCCGCCGGACTGAGCCGCCTCTACGGTGGGGTGGATTTCGATCGGCTGTTCGAAGTGCAGTCGGCCATTGACCAATTCTTCATCGAAGCGGAAGGCGCCGAGGGGCGCGTCACCTGCCCAAAGGGCACCGATCTTCACTTCATTCTCGGCAAGCCGGCGACAAGAAAGTTTCGTCATGCCAATATGCCGGGTACCCAGACTGTGCCGGGCTCCGCGATCATGTTCCCGCTGACCGAGTCGGTGCGCGGTAGGGTCGTGCTGGATGCCGTATTCCACGAGTACTACACGCGCCTCGGCTTGCCGCTGACACTGGAAGTGGACGGCAAGATCCGTAGCCTGGACGGCGGTGCGGCCGACGTTGCGGTCATGGACCGCGCCCTCCGCCGCGCCGGCGGCGGCGGCTATGGGTACGTCATTCATCTAAGCTACGGCTTTCATCCGGCGGCTCGCCCTACCGGCCGTGCGTTCATCGAGGACATTCGCGTGCTGGGCAGCAACGCGATCGGGCTTGGGCTGCCCTGGTGGGTGCCAGGCGGCGGGGAGAACCATCCTGACGGTGTGGTGTCGAACCAGTCGATGTGGATCGGCGGGACCCCTGTGGTTGAAAACGGCCTCCTTTGCCACCCGCCGGCCGCTGTGGAGCTCCTGTCCACCCTTACGCCGCTGGTCAGGTAACCGCCGCAGGAAAAATCCTGTCTCAGGGATAAATCTTCGTGCTCTCCTATCCCATTCAGATCGAGGGTGTCACGTCGCGGGTATTGCAGAGCGGTACCGACGGGCCGGCGGTGGTGCTGATCCACGGGCTGTCGGCGCGGGCGGATCGCTGGCGCTGCAACCTCGATGTGCTGGCCGCGTACGGCCTGCGTGTCTACGCGATCGACTTGCCAGGGCACGGCTTCGCCGCGAAGGGGACCGGTTTCGACTATACCGCGCGCGGGTACAGTCATTTCCTGCGCGGCTTTCTCGATCAGATTGGCGCTGAACGGGCCTCGCTCGTCGGAACCTCCTTCGGCGGCCTCGTGGCGTCAACCTTCGCCGTCGAACATCCCGAACGGGTGCAGGCACTTGTGTTGGTCGGATCCA
The DNA here is from genome assembly GCA_030044345.1 of Acetobacteraceae bacterium. Taxonomy (GTDB): domain Bacteria; phylum Pseudomonadota; class Alphaproteobacteria; order Acetobacterales; family Acetobacteraceae; genus JAKAWQ01. The sequence continues at coordinate 7,944 of JASHVY010000569.1, forward strand.
TCGGCCTCGTGCCAATGGGACTGGAAAGGCGTCAGTATACGATCAAATGGCTGGCAGAGATGGAGCGGGAGAGCGTGCGCAATCGCCTGCTCCGTGGCGTACTCGACAAGGCGCTGATCACCGAGGCGTTAGTCGAGGAGGATTTCCTAATCAACACGTCACCCGGCGCTGCCGAGACATTCGCGGCACTGGCGGGCTACTATGCGACGACGATAGACGCGGACGCCACCTGCGATCACCTTGCCAAAGTCGCGGACCGCTTCCCGACACTGTTGATCTGGGGCGAGCACGACGTGTCTGTCGCCAGGGCGTACGGCGAGGCAGCGCATGCACGGCTACCCGGCTCGCGGCTGGTCATCGTGCCCCGCAGCGGTCATCTGCCGTATTTCGAGCAGCCCGAGACATTCAACGCGGTGCTTCGCGATGCGTTGCAGCCGGTCTGATGTGTCGCCCTGTCGGCGCAGAGATTCGAATCCGGACCTGAAACGATTCCGGTACAACGTGGAAGGAGGGAATCCATGAACGCCTTTGAAAGTCCTGTAAGGCCGCAGGACACGGCAGGCCTGATCTCGGTGGAGGCCTACAAAGCCTCACGGAATCCGGTGGAATTGGCGCGGCACACGCCAGGTCTAGTTTATGCTTCGCCCGCGGTGTTCCAGCTTGAGAAGCAGCGCCTGTTCATGAAGGACTGGCTGTTCGTCGGGCATGTGGACGAACTTAGGAATCCGGGCGACTACATCACCCATTCGATCATGGGCGAGCCCATCGTCGTGACCCGTGATCAGGCCGGGGAATTGAATGCCTTCTACAATCAGTGCGCCCATCGAGGCGTGGAGGTTGCAGAGGGCTCGGGAAATACCAAGCGCTTCAAGTGTCCATATCACGCGTGGACCTACGACCTGCAGGGGAAGCTGATCGGCGCGCCATTCATGCGCGACATCCCGGACTTCGACATCTCGCACTGCCGGCTGAAGCCGGTAAAGATCGGCGTCTGGGCTGGGTGGATCTTCATCAGCTTTAACCGCGACGTGGAGCCGCTGGACAGCTTCATGGCGTTCTTCCAACAGGAGTTCGGCTTCCTGCATCCGGAACGGTGCCGGCTGGCGTACAAATACGAGATCGAGTTTCAGTGCAACTGGAAGTTTGTCTACGAGAACCTGCTCGACATCTACCATGTCGGAACGACACACGCGAAGACGATCGGCCAATTCCACGACGAGAAGAGCTACCGGTTCAACCGCCAGCCTGGCGGGCAGCTCAGCATCGCCTACGAGACGCGAACGATGACGCAGGACGGCCAATCCCGGTTCGGCAAGATGCCGTGGCTGGAAAATGAAACTGAACGGCTCGGCCGCATCGGCTTTTTGCCGCCGAATCTTACCTTCCTGGCACGGTGCGACTATGTACGCCCATTCGCGCATTGGCCGCTTAGCCCGAACAGAACCAAATCGGTCGCCTACTTCCTGTTCCCCGAAGGAGTCAAGGAAGATCCGAATTTCACTGCAAAGATGAAGGATTATACTGACTTTCTCACGCAAGTGCTCGACGAGGATACCGGCATGATCCTGTCGCTGCAGCGGGCGATGGAGACCCGGGGCTTCCAGCCGGGTCGCATGTCAAAGATGGAGCAAGCGATCCATCATGTCGTCGGTAACCATCTGGAGCGCGTGTTCGGGCCAGATCTGGCGGCATGAAGGGTCCAACGTCGCAATGACGGAGCATGTCGGCACGAGCGGCGGACCTGCTTTGAATGTTGTCGTGGTTCAGAAAAGCCTCGAAGCAGAATCCATCGTCTCATTGGAACTCGCCGCCCCTGACGGGGCGGCGCTGCCGCCATTCGCCGCGGGCGCGCATGTGGACGTAGAGGTCCATCCGGACTTGGTCAGGCAGTATTCGCTGTGGAACGATCCGGTTGAGCAGGACCGCTATCGGATCGCCGTCCTGCTCGAGCCGCAGTCCAGAGGCGGCTCGCGCGCCGTTCACCAGGATCTACGAGAGGGCCAGCTTCTGCGCATCGGCTTTCCGCGGAATAATTTCCAACTTGCCGAACGGGCAAGACGGTCCGTCCTCTTTGCCGGCGGCATCGGCATAACGCCCCTGCTGGCCATGGCCTACCAACTGCACCGATGGGGCAGCGACTTTACACTGCATTATTGCGCCCGCACACGGGCACGCGCGGCGTTTGCCGAACGCCTCACCCGCGCGCCGTTCGCCAATTCAGTCAGGATGTACTTCGACGACGGCCCCGCAGAGCAGGGATTTTCGCTCGAACGGCACATGCCGGAGCCGGAGGCGGACGTGCATCTTTACATCTGCGGGCCGGCCGGCTTCCTGGCTGCTGTTCGTGAGCGTGCGGCTCTGCTGGGCTGGCAGGCCGCGCAGATTCATTCCGAGGCATTTACTCAGCAGGTCTCGTTAGAAGGCGAGGGATTCTTGGTGCGAGCGGCCGCCAGCGGCATCACTGTGGAGGTTGGTGCCGACCAGTCGATCGCCCAGGCGCTGACCGACGCTGGCGTGGATGTGCTGACCTCATGCGAACAAGGCGTGTGCGGCACCTGCCTTACTCGTGTGCTGGAGGGAGTTCCTGATCATCGGGACGCGTATCTGACGGATGAGGAAAAGGCGGCGAACGCGTCGATTACAATCTGCTGCTCCCGTGCTAGGTCGCGAATCCTGGTGCTCGACATCTAGTTGAGGATGTCGTGGAGACCGGGGATCAACGTGGATCGGGAACCACGCGGGACACCTACTACTACGAACCGGCAGCGGGTCACGGCTTGCCACATGATCCGTTCAACGCGATCATAGGCCCGCGCCCGATCGGCTGGATCTCCTCCCTGAGCGAATCGGGCATGCGCAACCTGGCGCCATACAGCTTCTTCAATGCGTTCAACTATCGTCCGCCGATCATCGGCTTCGCCAGTAATGGTTGGAAAGACACGGTGGCCAACGTCCGGGCGAGCGGGGAATTCGTATGGAATCTAGCCACCGAAGCGCTGGCACATCAGATGAATGCCACCGCCGCAACTGTGCTGCCGAATGTCGACGAATTCGAACTGGCAGGACTGAAGTTGCTACCGAGCCGGAAGGTGAGCCCTCCCCGCGTCGCGGGCAGCCCGGTCCATTTCGAGTGCCGGCTGAGCCAGATAACACAGCTTCGGACCGCTTCGGGGGCCGATGTTTCAACCTGGGTCGTCTTCGGCGAAGTCATTGCCGTCCACATCGACCGCACGCTGCTGCGTGACGGCGTGTATCAGACAGCGCTTCCGCGACCCATCCTGCGCGCGGGCGGCAAAGGGGCGTATGCGTTGATAACGCCGGACGCCATGTTCGATATGCCGCGGCCGCCGTAGCAGGCCGCCTGTCGCGCCGGCCTTTGGAGGGGTGGTCATCCGCAATCTCGGTGATCGGCCATTTTGCGAATCGGCAACAGTCTGGCCCTGAGCAATTCGGGATCGGCTCGGCCGAACATCGCACGTTTCAGGGTTTTGAGCCTACGGTTGACGCCGTAGCCGCGGCCGGGAACCGGTGCACGTCCACCATCATGTCCCGGCGCCCGTATATCCAGAACCACGGCCCGGACCTGAAATCCCTCCGGCACGTCGGCAGCGTGGCGGTCGAGGCGATCGCGTATCTCAGCGAAGCCGGCTCGGGGCACATCCCCGCGTCGATCGCGAGTTGATGGAGGAGGCGGAACACCTTCGAGGGGATGCAGCTTTTCGCGGGTAATTTCGAAGGGAACAGACACCGGACTGCAAGAGCGTCCTCCATGCCACCGACCTCGCCGTCGGCATCATTTGGCTCAACCGACGACTCGGCCTCATCAAGAAACTTGTGGCGGCGAGACCAACGCGGTCAATTCATTCAGCGTGCCATCGAACAAGGCAGTATCGACGTTGCCGCCGATGCTGACCATGCTCCCTGTCTTGGCACTCTGGAGGAAGGTGTAGGACGTCCCCCCAACCGGCGGCCTGGACGGATCTCGACTATAGTCTACCACCAGAAGTGGT
>JASHVY010000570.1 GCA_030044345.1 Acetobacteraceae bacterium
AGATGTTCTCCTCGACCGTTCGATCGGGAAACAGCACGAGTTCCTGATGAACGACCGCGAGACCGGCATTGCGCGACGCCGGAAGAGATCCCAGGGCCACTTCGCGACCTGCAACGCGCAAGGAACCGCTGTCGGGCCGCACCGCTCCGGCAAGCACGTTGATCAGCGTGGACTTGCCGGCGCCATTGGCGCCCAGAAGCCCGTGCACCTCACCGGGAGCGAGCTCGAGAGAGACGTCGGTCAGGGCACGCACACCCGCGAAATGCTTGTGGATGTTGGCTGCGCTCAGCAACGTCTCTCCATGCGCCGCTGTCATCCGCGGAATCGTGCCTCACGGGTCAGGTATTTGTCGACGTTGTCCTTGGTGACGATCTCGTTTGCGAGGTAGTAATTGCCGCCAGGCAACTCCAGCCTGGGCGCCCCAAGCACCACACGCTGATAGGCGTACATGATCGGCAGATAGCCCTGCAAATAGGGCTGCTGGCCGACAGTTGCATCGACATAACCTTCCTTGATGAGCTCAAGCGTCTGATAGAGCAGATCGGTGCCGACGACGGGAAATTTCCCGCTCTGCTTCTTGCGCACGAGGCCGGCGGCCGCGGTGTCAGGGCCGCAAAGCGGCATCATGGCCGCGAGATCCGGGTGCGCCCGCAGAATGTCTTCTATCGTCGAGATCTCGCTGGCCATATCTGCGGGATCGGTGTTGTAAACGCCGACATAGTCGAGACCGCCTTCCTTCGCGCCCTGCTTCGCGCCCTGCAGGCGCTGGTCAAGAGCAAGGGAGCCGGGAGCGCAGTTGGTCATCGCGACCTTGCCCTTGCCACCGGCGAACTTCGCCAGGAGCTTGCCCTGAACCACGGCCGCCGCCACCAGATCTTGGCCGAAATAGAGTTCACGGCCGCTTTTCGGCGAATCGTTATTGGCCGTCAGGATCAGCACGCCCCCCGCCATCGCCTTCTTGATCGGCGCGACCCACGCATCAGGCTCAAACGAGATCACGACGATCGCTTCGTAGCCCGTATTCACCAACTGGCGAAACTGGGCGATCTGGTTGACGGTGTTTCCGTTCGGCACGCCCGTCCAGAGAACGTCGATGCCGAGCTGCGCCCCCGCATCTTCAACGCCCGCCTTGGTCGGCGCGAAATAGGGATTGCTCGTGCCCGCGCACGAAACGGCCATCCTGATGGGCTTCTTGTAATAGTGTTGAACCCACGCCTTCCATTCGGGTTCGTCCGCCGCGGCCGCCTGCGTCGTGCCGCCTGCCGCCGCCCCGGCCACCCCGGCAAGCGCCATCAGCTTGCCGAACCGACGGCGATCAAGAGTTCCTTTCTTTGTCATATCCTTCCTCCCCTCAGGCCGTGGCCGGCGCATCCAGCCCCGATTTCATTTTCAGTCCGCCGAGAGTTCGCGGCTTCTTGTCAGCCAGGTGAGCGTCATCGCGGCAACCAGGGTCAGTCCGGAAACGCCTTGCGTCCAATTCGGCGAGATGCCCCAAAGCACGATGAGATCCTGGAAGATGCCGATGACACAAAGCCCAAGCAGCACGCCGAGGATCGATCCGCGGCCGCCGGTCAGCTTGACGCCGCCGATGATGACCGCCGCCAGCGCGCTGAGTTCATAGCCGGTGCCTCCGGTCGGGCTGGCGGTATCGAGATAGGCGACCGAGCACACGCCCGACAACCCGGCCACAAGCCCGGAAAAGGCGAGCAGCAGCACGCGCGTACGCTCGACATGGAAGCCGACCAGATGGGCCGCCTGAGGGTTGCTGCCGATCGCAAGCAGGCGAAAGCCCGAGGTCGTCCAGCGCAGCACGATTTCGGCGAGCAGCGCCACCAGAAGGAAGAGAATGGTGATATACGAAATATCGGCGATAGCCCCCTGGCCGAGCCAATCAAAGAAGAAGGCGCTTTCCGGCAGCCCTCCCACAGGCGAGCCATTGGCCAGCCCGAGCGCGATGGCACGGTAGATCCCGAGCGTCGCAAGGGTCACGACGACGACCGGAACCTTGATCACCTGCGCAACGATGCCGTTGATCAATCCGCAGACGAGGCCGACCAGCAGGCCGGCTGACACCGCAAGCGCAACGGAATAGCCGCCTTTGAGCGCCAGGGCCGTGACGACCGCCGTAAGGCCGAAAGTGGAGCCGACCGAAATGTCGATCTCACCGGCCATCAGCGCGAGTCCGACACCGATGGTCAGGAAGCCGAGAAATGTTATGTTTTGAAGGATGCCCGCAAGATTGCTGACGGTGAGGAAATAGCGGCTGCTCAGCGCGCCGGCAACGAAGAACAGCACCAGCGCCAACAGGATTCCCAACTCGTCGAAGGCCGCCAACCGATGCCGCCAGCGCTTGCGGGCGGCCGCCCCGTTTTCATCAAGGCTCATGAGGGGCGCACTTCGCATCAGCATTTCTGCGCATAAGCGGAAATGGCGGCCTCGGTGGGGGTAGAGCCCGCGCCCGGCATTTCCGGACGGGCATAGAATCCATCCTTCACGCGGATGGGCTCCACAAAACAATCCTTGATCCAGGGAATGTATTCGAGCATCGGCGTCGCCGGATGCCAGTATGAGAGGTGCACATGCACCTGGCCCATGTCCCCGATATGGGCAACCACCGGCAGCCGGTGCGAGAGGGCGGTTTCGGCGACGCGAATATATTCCGTAATCCCGGCCAGCCGCGTGACGTCGGGCTGGACGTAATGAACAGCGCCGGCCTCGATGAAGCTGTTGAACGCGTCCGCGCTGTAGAGTTGCTCGCCGAGTGCCAAGGGAATGGCGCTGGCGCGTGCCAGCGCAGCATGCGAGCCGAGATCGTCGAACCACATTGGTTCCTCGAACCAGTAAATGTCCAATCCGGCGGCGCGCGCGCAAAAACGCTTGCAGGTCGGAAGGTCCCATTTGCCGTTGGCGTCGATCGCGATCGTGATCGTCGTTCCCACGGCCTGACGTACCGCCTCGAGCCGATCGATATCGATCATCGGGTCATCGTGCCCGACCTTGAGCTTGAGACGCCTGAAGCCATCATGCTCGATGGCGTGAAGACTTTTCTCGACGAGATCGTGCTTGGGGATCGAAAGCCACCCGATATCCGTGTTGTAGGCCTCGAGTTTTTCCTTGGATGCCCCTCCCAGAAGCTTCCACAACGGAAGTCCAGCCGCCTTTGCGCGCAAATCCCATAGCGCAATGTCGATGGCCGCCAGCCCAAGGTGCGAGATCCCGGCACGACCGACCCAGCGCAGCGCAGGAAAGTTTGCCAGTTTCCACCACAGCCGCGCGCCGTCCCGCGCATCCTCGCCGAGAAGAAGGGGCGCATAGCACTCGGCGATGCACGCAGCGATCAGGCGATCGGACGGCAGATGCGCGTGCGTGCCGGTGAAGCCGTAACCCTGAAAGCCGTCGTCGGTCGTGATCCGCGCCCCGACGACACCCCAATGCGTCACCGTGTGGGTCGAATCGGAAATTGAGTCTGCATTAACCGGCGGGTGGAGAATGAAGGGATCAACCGACTTGATTTGCATGTTGACGCAGCCCCGCCCTCCCCTTGGGCGCGCGATGCCGCTTCGCCCGATGCTTTTGACGGACAAAGACCCCTGTAAGAGGCTTAATGGTCCAACCAGTTGACTTCTAGGTTGCCGCCATGGTCATGTCAAGTTCTCATCAGGAAACTCGTCTCTGCCCGAATTTTCGGGAAGGTGATGCAGGATCGATGACGTGCGGAGTCCGATGTCAAATTCTGAGACCCTCCCGACCGCCCGGAGCAAGCTGCCGCGCCAACTGCGCCTGCCGCAGGTGGAGCCGGTGCGGCTTTATCGCCAGATCGCCAATCTCATCAGCGAGCGCATTGACAGCGGTCTCTTTCCGGTCGGGTCGCTGCTTCCGGCGGAGCGCGACCTGGCCCAGCAACTGGGAGTGAGCCGGACATCTGTGCGGGAAGCCCTGATCGCGCTCGAAGTGAGCGGTAAGGTGTCCATACGCGTTGGCCACGGTGTGCAGATCCTTCAGGCAACGCCCCGGTCCGATCGCATCGGCGCGCGAGCGGACCTCGGCGAGGCGGATATAGGGCCGATCCAGTTGATGCAGGCGCGGCGATATGTCGAGGCGAAGACGGCTGAGCTTGCCGCCCTCAATCGGAGCAAAGCGAACCTTGAGCGCCTCAAGCAGGCGCTGGACATGCAAGCCAAAGCGAGGTCGGTGGGGGCGCCGGAATATCGAAACGGCGATCGGGATTTCCACGTCGAGATCGCCCGCGCGGGGGGCAACATCGCCTTCACGCTGATCATTGCCGACCTTTGGGACTATGTCTGCAAGCCAACCTTCGACAAGTTCGAGGAATTGCTTATGGGACCGGAACGC
>JASHVY010000056.1 GCA_030044345.1 Acetobacteraceae bacterium
CGGCGTCGTGCTGGGAGCGGAGGCCGCCGGCATCCCCGTCGCCATGCTCTCGCCTCATGTCAGCCTTCGCCCGCTGCTGGGCATGCCGCCGATTGCCAGCGGCTTGAGGCCCTCCAAAACACCGGAAGACCGAGCCGCCATCGCGGCATCGGCGGATGAGAGGTCGAAAATCTTGGACGGGTTCCTACCGAGCCTGAATGGCAGCCGCGCTCGGCTTGGCCTCCCCGGCCTCGCCCATGTCTTCGATCTCTTTGATCGCGCTGATCGTGTTCTGCTCGCGATCGGCCGTGCCTTCGATTTCGAGGCCGATTCGCTCCCCGATAATTTTCGCTATGTCGGACCGCTGCTCGACGAGCCGGGTTGGGCGAAGCCATGGCATGCGCCCTGGCGAGCGGGCTCGACCCGGCCGCGCGCGCTCATCGCCTGCAGTACTGGAGCGCAAGGACAACACGATCTGTTCCGGCGCGCGATCAACGCCATGGGCTCGGTCGAGATCGAGGCGGTCGCCACGACCGGCCCCAATGTGAACATCGCCGATCTCCGCGCGCCGGAAAATGTCCATCTTCTGCCGAGCGCTCCGCACGACACCGTCATGAAGGAGGTCTCGCTGGTGGTGACGCAAGGCGGCCACGGGACCGTCTGCCGCGCTCTTCTCAACGGCCTGCCTATGCTGGTCCTGCCGAACGGGCGGGACCAGAACGACAATGCGCTCCGGGTCGAGGTGAAGGGCGCCGGCCTCCAACTCCCGCCAACCGCGCCCGAAGCGGATATCGCTGCCGCGGTGAACCGGCTGATCACGGAGTCGCATTTCCGCGCCGCGGCCTGTCGCCTGGGCGATGCCATCAGGGCCGAGATCGCCTCGTCCTCTCTCGTTGAGGAGATGGAGACGATCGCCTCCGCCGGACATGACACCAGGCGCGTTGTGGAGGATCTGGCGAAAGCCTGATCAGTCCCTGAGCAAGAGGCGCTTCTTTGCGCCTCTCGCCTCACTCCATAGGGTTCGCGGTGCCGCTCGGCGCTCGTGTCCCGATTCCGAAGTCCGTCGCATTGGAATGCGGACGGCATCGGGACACTTGCTCTTTACTTTCCGTGGCCTGCCTATTCTCTCCGTTCGTCGCGAAATGGGGCGAACTTCGAGGGCAGAACATCAGGGCATGCGGGCTCTCCGGATGTCCGGATTCCAAAGAGACTCATATCCTGACTATGGAACTTCCGAATAAGACATTTGTAACTCTGAGCATGTCATCCGTAGCTCATAAATGCATGACCTCTTCGGCGAACCCCCTATATCGCTGTTCAAGAGTTTCACGCGCGATCTTATCGAAAGCGAAAGCAAGATATTTCGCACGCGATATGCGCGGGCAGGGAGGCAACCGCGTCCAGTCAAGCTGGATGATGAGGAGAGAAGCCTTCCATGCCTTGCAGTTTTCTTCTCGCGCCATGGGGTACCTCGGGCAATCTCAGCCCCATTCTCACCGCCGGCCGCCGGTTGCGCAGGAACGGGCATCGCGTGCGCGTGATCGCCGATCCGGCGATGCGCGAAGACGTGAAGGCGGCGAATTTCGAGTTCGTCTCCTGGAACCGCGCTCCGATCGGCGCCGACGCGGACCCGGCAGATATGTCGGATATGAAAAGCTGGTTTCAGAGAGTCATGTTCGACCCCCTCCTGGCCTATGCGGCCGATATCCAGGATGAGGTCAACCGCGTCCCGACGGATGCCGTTCTCTCTCTCGATTTCCTCTTCGGCGTCGCACTCGGAGCGGAAGCCGCCGGCATCCCCGTCGCCATGCTCTTGCCTCATGTCAGCATTCGTCCGCTGCCGGGCATGCCACCGGTCCTCAGCGGCCTGAAGCCGGCCGAAACGCCGGAGGATCGCGCCGCCATCGCAGCATCCGCGGATGAATGGTCGAAATTCTGGGATGGATTCCTGCCGAGCGTGAACAAGGCCTGCGCCCGGCTCGGCCTTCCGGGCCTGGTGCATGTCCTGGATCTCTTCGATCGTGTCGATCGTGTCCTGCTCGCGATCAGCCGGGCCTTCGATTTCGAGGCCGATTCCTTCCCCGACAATCTCCGCTATGTCGGGCCGCTGCTCGATGAGCCGGGCTGGGCGAAGCCATGGCGGGCGCCCTGGCACGCCGGCTCGACGCGCCCGCGCGCGCTCATCGCCTGCAGCACCGGAGCGCAAGGACAGGGTGATCTCGTTCAGCGCGTCGTGACCGCCATGGGCTCGGTCGAGATCGAGGCGGTCGTCACCACCGGCCCCAATCTGAACGTCGCCGATCTTCGCGCGCCCAAGAATGTCCATCTTCTGCCGAGCGCGCCGCACGACACCGTCATGAAGGAAGTCTCGCTGGTGGTGACGCAAGGCGGACACGGAACCGTCTGCCGCTCTCTCCTCAATGGCCTGCCGATGCTGGTCCTGCCGAACGGGCGCGACCAGAACGACAATGCGCTCCGGGTCGAGGTAAAGGGCGCCGGCCTCCAACTCCCGCCGACCGCGCCCGAAGCGGATATCGCCGCCGCGGTGAACCGGCTGATCAGGGAGCCGCATTTCCGCGAAAACGCCCGCCGCCTGGGCGATGCCATCCGGGCCGAAATCGCCTCGTCCTCTCTCGTCGAGGAGATGGAGACGATCGCCGCCGCCGGCCATCGCCGCAAGCCGGTCGTGCAAGACCGCATTCAGCGCAGGAGCCTCGAAGAAGCGGACAATCCCTGAATACCCTTAGATCAATATGGCTTCTGGTGGATCGCAATCCTTCTCCGCCAGAAGCCGGAACCTTCTCATGACGATGGCCTCCGATCGTGCGCATTCAGCCCAATTCCTTCGCGTTCAAATTGTTGCTCGGCCTTTTGTCCACTCTGCCAACCTTCGGCATCGATATGATTCTGCCGACATTGTCGGCAACGGGCATCGCCCTTCACGTGCCGCCATCGGAAATCGGGCTGGCCATGAGCGTCTATCTGCTGAGCCTCGGCGCGGCCTTGCTCGTCTATGGGCCGGTCTCGGACTGCTTCGGCCGCAAGCCGGTCATCGTCTTCGGCTGTGCGCTCATGATCGTTGCCAGCATCGGCTGCGTCCTTGCCCGGTCGCTGACACAGCTTCTGGTTTTCCGCGCCCTCCAGGGGGCAGGCGCTTCGGGTCCGGGCGTCGGCGGCATGACGATCATCCGCGACCTCTTCGAGGGGGAGGAAGCGCGCGCGAAAATGTCCTACGTGGTCTTCGCCGTGAATATCGTCCCCATGGTCGCGCCGACGGTCGGCGCGGCGATGATGGCGCTGGGAGGCTGGCGCGTGATCTACCTGCTGCCTCTCGCGGCGGCGGTCGTTCTGCTTCTCGCAATGCGATTCTTCGCCGAAAGCGCGCGGATTGACCCTAGCGCCCGGCTCAGGCCGGCAACCATTGTCCGCGATTATCTCCGCATCCTCCGGCACCCCCTTTGCCTCGGCAACATCCTGTGCAACGCCGCAGCCGCGGGAGCCGTCTTTGCCTATATCACGGGCTCCTCGCTCTTCTTCATCAACGCGCTGGGCATCAGCCCCGGCCGATACGGTGTCATCTTCGGGATCAGCTCGCTCTCCGTCATGGCCGGCACATATGTCAATAAGCGCCTGGGCGGCTGGGGCGTGTCAGCCGGCCAGATGATCATGATCGGTCTCGCCCTTTCCACGGTTTTTGCCTGTTTCCTGCTGGCCACTTCCCTCGCCGGGGAAAGGTCGGTCCCCATCGTCGTATCGGTCATGATCGCCGTTGCACTGTCGTTCGGGATGATCTCGCCGAATGCCTTGCACGGATCGATGCAACCTCTGCCCGAGATCGCAGGCTCCGCAGGCGCCGTTGCGATTTTCGTTCAGTTGATCGGCGCCGCTTCGTCGAGCGCGCTGGTCGCCGCGTTTTTCGATGGCCGCTCAGCCTTTTCGATGGCGGCGGACATGCTCTTCTTCTGCACCCTCGCCATCGCCGCTTATGTCTATGTCATGGCTCATCTCGCCCGCACCGACCAGCGCCTCGTCCTCGAT
>JASHVY010000057.1 GCA_030044345.1 Acetobacteraceae bacterium
CGGCCATCCGCTCGAGATCGGCGAAGACCCGGTACCGCCCTTCCCCGCGGAGAGTGTCCAGTTCCCTGCGGAAAAAGGCCTCGTAATCCATAAGTTCCCTCCCACGCGCGGGCGCCGCCCGCGCAGATGGGGCCGGCGCATAAGACCGGCAATAAGCCTGGCCCGGGGGGAGGACAATATGTCCTACGCTCGGCGCGCGGCGGCGGGGGGAATTTCGTTATGCGAACTGTTTCGTCAGACTCAGCCGGCGAGGAAGGCGGCCACCTCGGGGACGGATTTCAGCGCGGCAAGCTCGGCCTCGCTCGGCAATTGCGGCCGGTCCCGCTCGCGATTGACCATGCAGAGAAAGCCCAGAGGCTCGCCCTCGCTCGCGCGGAACTGGTGCCAGGTCCAGGCCGGAATGGTGACGAGATCGAACGGCTTCACCGCGCGGACCTCATCGCCGAGCAGGCAATGGCCGCGCCCGCGCAGGATCATCACCCCATGCATGTGCTCATGCCGCTCGAGCGTCGAATAGCCGCCTGCCGCCATCTCGAAATAGCGGAGCTCGCAATCGAGCCCCTCCTCGGTGAAGAGAACCTGGCGCGCAATCGCGCGGAAGGGCGCGCTGCCCTCTTCCTTGTAGGGGCGATTCTCCACCCCCTCCCAGCGAAATTCGGGCAGGAAGGTGCGCAACTGCGCGCTCGGCTCATCGCTCATCCCGGCAATCCTCGGCTTATCAATCCTCAGCTTATCCCGGGCCCTGCTCATGCCGGGCGACCGCTTCGGTAAAGGCGAGCGTCGCCTCGGTCAGGCCGGCCCCCGTTGCGAGCAGACTGCCGCCCAGAAGCAACATGGTGTCCGGACCATAGAAATCGAGGATTTCCGGCACCCGCTCTCGGGTCATCCCGCCCGCCGGCACCGGCACGCTGGCGGCCAGGCGCGGATTGAGCGCGGTGGCATTGCCGGCGAGCGCGCGGCACATTTCCGGCGAATAGCCGAAGCGCCCACCGAAATTGGGAAAGATCACCGCATCCGCGCCGAAGAGGCGAAAGAGCTTGCCAATGAGGAGCGCGGGAGAGATGCGCGCCGCGCCGCCGAATGTCGGGTGGGCGAAGAAGGCGATGCCCGGCCACTCATGCGCCAGCACCTGCAGCGTCGCCACGCCGGCGATCACCGGCGCGATCAGCACGGCCACCAGCCCTTCCTCGCGGGCGATGCGCAACTGGCGCCGCATCCGGTCGAGATCGCCCGAAAGGCTCGGCAGATAGCGTGTCGGGTGCCCGCTCACCTCCGAAGCGCGCCGCACGGCCGCGGCAATCGCCGGCACGCGCACCGCGAACGGCGCATAAGGCTGATCGGCAATGCCGTGATCGTCCTTGATGAAATCGATCCGCCCACGGGCAAAGCGCCCGGCCAGCTCCGCCAGGCGCTCCGGCGCCAGCCCCTGCGGCTTGAGCGCCGAGCAGGTCATGGCACGCCCGCGCGCCCCCACGAACCGGCGCAGCCCGGCGAGCCCGTACCGGGGCCCGGCGAAGGCCACCTCGAGCTCGGGCGGCAGAATCACATCGTGCAGAAGAACGTCTTCTTGCAGCGAGGTATTGCCGAAAACCATGTTCAGGAGCTGCCCGGCATCCGCGCCGATCGTCGCGACGGCGAGTCCGATGCGCACCTCGAAGAGCCCGCCGCCGAGATCCCGGATTCCTTCGACCGTCCCGGCAATCTCGCGCAGAATCGCAGGATCGTCGATCGCTTCGAGCGGCATCTCCACGCTCTGCTCGATCGCGATGGCCCGGGCGCGTGCCTCTACCGACTGACTCTCGCTCCGGACATGAAAGACGGCTTCGACCCGCGCAATGCCCATTCGTGCAGTTCTAAGCGCAAGGCCGGATGCGTTCAATTCACCCCGGCCGCGGCGCCCGGGACCTCAATGCCATTGCGAGCGCTCGACCGTCATCCCCTGTTGCGCGAAGCCTCATCGATCATTCGTTTCGGAAATGAACCAATCACGCCGGCGCCAACGCCGCCCGCACGCCGCCCTCTGCCAGCGCTTCCAGCGCGCCCGCGACGGCGGCCACGAACCGCTCGTCCTGCACGAGATCGGCAGCACCGAGGGCCGGCAGCACCAGCACCGCGCGCACGCGCTCCGCGCTCGTGCCCGCATGGCTCGCCCGCGCGCGAAGCGCGGCCGCCTCCGGATCGGAAAGCGCAAGCGCGCTGCCGTCATCGGCGCGGCCCTGGCAGAAACGGATGAAGGCGGCCAGCGCGAGCGCGATGCGCTTCGGCACGCACCCGGAGGCCAGCAGCACCCGCGCCGGTGCCAGCAGCCGCTGCGGTAGCTTCTGGGACCCATCCGCAGCGATCTGGGCCGTCCGATGCTTCAGCGCCGGATTGGCGAAGCGTGCCAGCACGGCCCTTCCATAGCCGGCCACATCGACGCCTGCCGGCATCGACAGGGTCGGCGCCACTTCCGTCATCAACGCCGCCACCATCGAAGCAAGCGCCGGCTCGGCGATCGCTTCCGCCACCGTCTCCCAGCCCGCGAGCTGCCCGAGATAGGCGATGGCGGAGTGGCTGCCATTCAGCAGCCGAAGCTTCATCTCCTCCCATGGCCGCACATCGGCGGCCAGCGTCGCCCCGGCCTCCTCCCAGGCCGGGCGGCCGAGAGGAAAACGATCCTCCAGCACCCATTGCGTGAATGGCTCGGCGACGACCGGCCAGGCATCCTCGGCCCCCAGCGCCGTGGAAATCTCAACACGGTCGGAAGCGGTCGTCGCCGGCACGATCCGGTCGACCATCGCGGAGGGAAATGCAACCGCCTCCGCGATCCATGCCCCGAGATCCGGATCCATGAGCGTGGCGAACTGGCTCACCACGCGCCGCAGCGCCGCGCCATTGTGCGGCAGATTGTCGCAACTCAGCACCGTGAAAGCCGGGATGTCGGCCCTTCGCCGCGCCGCAAGCGCGGCCGCCAGAAAGCCCGGCACGCTCCGCGGGGTCTTCGCCGATCCGGACCTGGCCGCGGCCAGGTCAGCCGCGATGTCGGGATGCGCCATGTCCAGATCGCCGCCGGCGACCCGGCAATAGCCTTTCTCCGTGACGGTCAGCGAGACGATCGCGACCTCGGGCGCGGCCATCCGCGCCACCAGCGAAGCAGGGTCCTCGGGCGCCACGACCAGCCCGGTATGGGCGCCGATCACGCGCGGCGCGTGATCGGTGCCTCCGCGCAGCGCCAGGGCATAGAGGCAATCCTGCGGCACCAGGGCATCGCGCACATCCGCGTGCCGCAGGCTCGCCCCGAGAATGCCCCAGCGGAGATCACGCGCCAGCACGGTGTCGGTGTAGGAAGCGAGATGCGCGCGATGAAACGCGCCTGCGCCGAGATGGACGATTCCGGTGCGGAGCGCGGCCGGATCATGGCCGGGCCGCACCACATTTCGCGCCAGATGCGGCAGCGCCGCGCGCGAAAGCCGCATCACTCGGCGGCGCGCGCCGGCATCGCCGCGGCGGCCGGGTCCGCGCACTCCGCATTCGGCCCCGGCGGGTACCAGCCCGGCCGGCCCGGATCGCGGTCATAGGGATCGGAGCCGAGCCGGCGAGAGAGCCCGGCACAGGTGCCGAGCTTCTCCCGATCGAGCGCTACGCCGAGGCCGGGGCCCCGCGGCACGATGACCGCCGTCGCCCGAAGATCGGTGATCTTCATTCAGCACCCTCTCGTGTCCTGCCTTCGGTCATCACGCTCTCGCGCGCCCGGATGCCCAGGCCCTGGATGGTCGTGAAGACCTCCCGCAGATGAAGGCGCAGCGCCGCTTCGGCCCCGTCCGCGTCATGCTTCGCCAGCGCCGCCAGCACGGCTTCATGCTGC
>JASHVY010000571.1 GCA_030044345.1 Acetobacteraceae bacterium
GCTCGGCCAGTACCTGTTCCATGATCTTCGGTTCCGGCCGGACGGGACGCCGGACCCCATGTTCGTGCTGAACGAGGCCCCCTATCGCGAGGGCAGGATTCTGGTGGCCGCGCAGAATTTCGGCTGCGGATCCTCGCGTGAAAATGCGGTCTGGGCCTTGCAGGATTACGGATTCCAGGCGGCGATCGCGCCGAGCTTCGGCGATATCTTCCGCAACAACAGCCTCAAGAACGGGCTGCTGCCGATCGTCCTGCCCGCGGACGTGGTGGGCGGGCTGCTCCATCTTTTGCAGGAGAAGCCGGGCGAGAGGGTTGCGATCGATCTCGATGCGGAAATGGTCATCCTGCCGGACGGCACTTCGCATCGTTTCGAGATCGATCCTTTTGCCCGGCATTGCCTGCTCAACGGGATCGATGAGCTCGCCTTCACGCTCTCGCAGATCGGCGAAATCGAATCTTTCGAGCTTCGTTACGGGCGCGAGAATTTCTAGCACAAATATGAGGACAAATCGGTGGCGATGAAGATCGCGGTTCTGCCGGGCGATGGAATCGGCAAGGAAGTGACTGCCGAGGGTGTGAAGGCGCTCAAGGCGGTTCTGGGCAATGCCGAACCGTACGAGATGCGGGAGGCGCCGATCGGCGGGGCCGGGTACGAGGCGGCCGGCGATCCGCTGCCCGAGGCGACACTCGATCTCGCCCGGAAATCGGATGCGATCCTGCTCGGCGGTGCCGGCGTGCCGGAGGACGAGCACCGGCCGCCGAGCAAGGGGGCGGGCGTGGGCTTGCTGCGCCTGCGCAAGGCGCTCGGCCTCTTCGCCAATTTTCGCCCGGTCTTCATGTTTCCCGAGCTGGTCGGCGCCTCGACGCTCAAGCCCGAAGTGGTGGAGGGACTCGATCTCGTCATTCTGCGAGAGCTCAACGGCGATCTCTATTTCGGTGAGCCGCGGGGGATCAGCCGCGAAGCCTCGGGCGAGCGGGTCGGCATCAACACGATGCGCTATTCTGAATCCGAGGTGGAGCGCATCGCGCATGTGGCCTTCAGGACCGCACGTGCCCGGCACGGCAAGCTCTGTTCGGTGGACAAGGCGAATGTGCTCGAGACCATGCAGCTCTGGCGCGAGGTGATGATCGCGGTCGGACGGCAATATCCCGATGTCGCCCTCAGCCATCTCTATATCGATGCTGCGTCGATGGCGCTGGTGCGCAACCCGAAGCAGTTCGATGTCATCGTCGCGGGCAATGTGTTCGGGGATATTCTCTCCGATGCGGCGGCGATGCTGACGGGCTCGATCGGGATGCTGCCGTCCGCTTCTCTCGGGCTCGACCGCAAGGGGCTCTATGAGCCGGTCCATGGTACCGCGCCGGACATTGCCGGCAAGGATGTGGCCAATCCGCTGGCCGCGATTCTTTCCGCGGCGATGTTGCTCCGCCATTCCTTCGAACGCGAGGCGGACGCGAAGCGCGTGGAGCAGGCCGTCCAGTCGGTGCTGGGCGAGGGCTATCGCACGGCCGACATCATGGAGCCAGGCGCGAAGCGTGTGGGAACGGCCGAGATGGGTGATCTGGTTGCCGAGGCGATCCACCGCATCGGGTGAGCGCGAGCGAACCCATCCCGCGCGAGAGCGTGATGACCGAAGGTGGAATCACCGAAGGTCTGAATCACGCGGGAAAACAAATGGCGAGAGCGGGATCGGGTGAGCGCGAGCGAACCCATCCCGCTCTCGCGTCGCTGATACGAAAGAAGGGGAGGAAATGAATGAGAGGACGCAGAACCGAGGGATACGCCGCTGAGATCGCGGCCAGGCTGGACCGGCTGCCCTTCACGCGGAGCCTCTGGTGGCTTGCGTTCCTGATTTCTCTCGGTGGCGTGTTCGAGCTCTATAGCCTCTTCATGACCGCCTATATCGCGCCGGGCCTGGTGAAGAGCGGACTCTTCGCCACCAGCACGGTGGGACTGTTCGGCATCAGCGGCGTCGGGTTCTTCGTCTTCTGCAGCTTCGCCGGGATGTTCGTGGGCACCTTGGGTTGCGGTTTCGTGGCCGACCTTCTGGGGCGGCGGGCGATCTTCACCATCTCTCTCGTCTGGTTCTCGATCGCGAGCACGATCATGGCCTTCCAGCCCACGGCGGCGGGGGTCGATTTGTGGCGCTTCATCGCCATGATCGGTGTCGGGCTCGAGCAGGTGACGATCGATACCTTCCTCTCCGAGCTCGTGCCGCCATCCGGGCGCGGCAAGGCTTTCGCCTTCTATCAGTTCGTCGAATTCTGCATCGTCCCGGTGGTGGCGCTGCTCGGCTGGCAGCTCGTGCCGATCCATCCGTTCGGGCTCGAAGGCTGGCGGTGGATCCCGCTCATCGCTGCGGTCGGGGCGATCGCATCATGGTGGATGCGGCTCAGCCTGCCGGAGAGCCCGCGCTGGCTCGCCCTGCACGGACATGAGAGCGAGGCCGAGGCGGCGATGCGGGACATCGAGGCGCGGGTGGCCCGCGATCTCGGCGGCAAGCTGCCGCCGCTCGGCCCCATCAAGCAAATCGCGTCGGCGAGCACGCATTTCTCGGAGGTCATGAAGCCACCCTATGGCCGACGCACGGTCGTGCTTTCGATCTTCAATCTCCTGCAGACGATCGGGTTTTACGGCTTTGCCGCCTGGGTACCGACCCTGCTGATCGCCAAGGGCGTGCATATCACGACCAGCCTGCTCTATGCGTTCATCATCGCGCTCGCCAACCCGGTCGGGCCGTTGCTCGGCATGCTCATCGCCGACCGGATGGAAAGAAAGTGGCAGCTCTGCGCGGCTGGCGCAGGCATCGCCATCTTCATGCTGCTGTTCGCGCTTCAGGAGAACGGCGCGCTGGTGATCTTCTTCGGCGTCCTGGTCACACTCTCCGCCAACTGGCTCTCGTTTGCTCTTCATAACTACCAGTCCGAGCTCTATCCGACGCGAATCCGCGCCCGCGCCGTCGGCTTCGTTTATTCCTGGAGCCGGGTCAGCGCCGCGTTCGCCGGCCTCCTGATCGCCTTCTTCCTCCATCGCGGCGGAACCACTTCGGTCGCGCTCTTCATCGGCGGAGCCATGCTGCTGATGATCGTGACGATCGGTGGCTTCGGCCCGCGCACGCTGAGGATGCAGCTCGAGGAGATCTCACGTTGAGGTCAAAGCGGTAAGGTCAAGAAGGCTGAGTTTCGTCGAGATCCAGGGGCAAAGCCCCTGGATCACACCAGGGCCTGAGGCCCTGGACCTCATCCGCGCCGCGCGGCGAAGGAACCAAAGCCGCGTAATGCAAATGGCTTGCAAAGATTCTGTGCCTGCCGTCTCCCTTGATGTTTATCGCATCGTCGGCATGATGAATTCGGCACCGGCGCGGATGCCGGTGGGCCAGCGCGAGGTGATCGTCTTCACGCGGGTGTAGAAATGCACCCCGTCCGAACCGTGGACGTTGTGGTCCCCGAACAGCGAGCGTTTCCAGCCGCCGAAGGAGTGGAAGGCCATCGGCACCGGGATCGGGACATTGATCCCGATCATGCCGATCTTCGCGCGAGACGCGAACTCGCGCGCGGCATCGCCGTCACGGGTGAAGATCGCCGCGCCATTGCCGAACTCATGCTCGTTCGCGAGCGTGAGCGCCTCCTCATAGGTCTCCGTCCGGACGACCGAGAGCACCGGACCGAAGATTTCCTCACGATAGATGCGCATCTCGGGGCGAACGCGATCGAACAGGCAGCCGCCGAGGAAGAAACCTTTCTCGTATCCTTGCAGCTTCAGCTCGCGCCCATCGACAACCAGCTCCGCGCCCTCCTCGATGCCAAGATCGACATAGGAGCGAACTTTGTCATACGCCTGCCTTGTCACCAGCGGGCCCATCTCGGCATCCGGGTCGGTCGCCGGGCCGATCTTGAGATTCCTCACGCGCGGGGCGAGCTTCTCCATCAGCGCATCGCCCGCCTTGCCGACGGCGACGGCGACCGAGATCGCCATGCAGCGCTCGCCCGCCGAACCATAGGCCGCGCCCATCAGCGCATCGGTCGCCTGATTCATGTCGGCATCCGGCATGACCAGCATGTGGTTCTTGGCGCCGGCGAGGGCCTGCACGCGCTTATTGTGCGCGGTGCCTGTGTGGTAGATGTACTCGGCGATGGGGGTCGAGCCGACGAAGCTCACCGCCTCGATATCCGGATGGGCGAGAATGGCATCGACCGCCGCGCGGTCGCCGTTGACGACATTGAGCACGCCCTGCGGCGCGCCGGCCTCGGCAAGCAGCTCGGCGAGGAAGAGCGCCGCCGAGGGCACCTTCTCGCTCGGCTTGAGCACGAAGCTGTTGCCACAGGCGATCGCCACCGGGAACATCCACATCGGCACCATGGCCGGGAAATTGAACGGCGTGATGCCCGCGCAGACGCCGACCGCCTGGCGGATCGAATAGCTGTCGACATTGGTGCTGACATTCTCGGTGAATTCGCCTTTGAGCAGGTGCGGGATTCCGCAGGCGAACTCGACGACCTCGATCCCGCGAGTCACCTCGCCGGCGGCATCGGCGAGCACCTTGCCATGCTCGGCGCCGATCATGGCGGCGAGCTTGTCGCGGTTCTTTTCGAGAAGGTTCTTGAATGCGAACATCACCCGGGCACGCCGGAGCGGGGGCGTGCGCGACCATGCGGGGAAGGCGCGCTTCGCGCTCTGCACCGCTTCATCGACCTCGTCCGGAGAGGCGAAAGCGACGCGGGCCGCGATCTCTCCGCTCGCCGGATTATAGACCTCGCCGGCGCGGCCATTCTTTCCCGCGACCCTTCTGCCATCGATGAAGTGGCCGATCTCCGTGACCATCCTGTCCTCCTTTGGTCGCGATGCTGCCGCAGCAGCTTCCGTCCCGTTCCCTCCGCCGAGCTTCAGAGCGTGATGCGTTCGCTTCCGCTCACGTATCCCGCTCTCGTCATTTGTTTTCTCGCGTGATTCGGACCTCCGGTCATCACGCTCTTGCTTTGTTTTCTCGATCAATTTCATGGCTTTGGCGGATCGCTCCGCGATCCACCAGAAGCCATATTGATCTAGCGCCGCCGGAATCGGTCGAAGCTCCAGGCACCGCCGCCGACAAGCGAGAAGTAGAGAAAGATGAAGCAGTAGAGAATGGCATCGTCACCGCCATTGAGCACCGGGAAGAAGCTCCGCGGATAATGGAATTTGAAATAGGCGACGGCCATCTCGCCCGAGAGGATGAAGGCCGCCGGGCGCGTGAAGAGGCCGACCGCGACGAGGAA
>JASHVY010000572.1 GCA_030044345.1 Acetobacteraceae bacterium
GAGACGACTTCAGCTCCTTTGATCATCGAAGGCCAAGCCAAATTGGTATTGCAGCGGGAGCGATCACGGCGAGCGCGTCGGATGCGATGTCGGCGGCGGTCATGCCGCCTCGCAGTGCCGCGCGCCAGGGGTGTAAATTGTCATGACAATCCGCTTGACGATGGAATAGATTGTCAATACACTTTGCTTGTGCTGATCGAGTGGGACGATGCGAAGCGGGCTGGCAACGCAGCCAAGCACGGCATCGATTTCGCTTCGGTCGGGCAGTTTGACTGGTCGGCTGCGGTTGTGCGCGCCGGCGTGCGTTTCGACTACGGTGAGGTCCGGTTGCTTGCCCTTGGACCGATGACAAGTGAACCGGACCGCCTGTTTGCTGTGGTCTACACCGTCGAGCGGCGCGCGGGGCGCATTATCAGCTTCCGCCGGGCAAACAACCGGGAGATCAAGACTTGTGGAGCGGAAATTCAGGCTTAACACACCCGAAGAAGAAGCGGATATCCAGCGCGGGATTGCGCAGGACCCCGACAATCCCGAGTGGACGGAAGAGGATTTCGCGCGCGCCCGGCCGGCATCGGAAGTGATGCCGCCGGAGTTCATGGCGGAACATGCGAAGCGCCATCGCGGGCCGCAGAAAGCGCCAACGAAAGTCATGGTCTCTCTCCGCCTGGATCGGGATGTTGTCGAACGGCTCAAAGCCAGTGGGCGCGGCTGGCAGACGCGGGCCAATGAGCTTTTGAAGAAGGCCGTCGCAGGGGGTAGGCGGCGCGGGTGAGATCACTCACGCTGCCCTCCGCGAAGGATGGCGGAGAAAGGCCGGCCGTTCGGTCGCGATCTCTATTTCCAGGCCGGTCAGGGGGCTGCGCCTTACTCCCCCGCACAGGGGCATGTCGAAAACGCCGTCCTGGCCGTCCCCGGTCGTGAAATCTGGCCGTTCCTGGTAGCGCCCGAGCTTGATGCCCTCGCGGACGCCTTCCTTGATCGTCAGGCGCGCCAGACGGTGCAGGCTCGGGCCGTAGGCGCTCGGCTCTCCTTCCGTCGTGACCGATCGCCAGCGCCCATCCGGTGCGCCGGCCGCCACGAGCTGCCGGGCAAGCTCCATGATGGCCGAGGAGCGAGACCGGGCCTCGAAGCGCTGCCCGGCCCATTCGCACGAGGCGGTTTCGACGTAGCCGCCGCCGTCCAAGAAGGAAGTCTCCCCGCGACGAAGCGTGTAGGCAGCGGTCGTCATCGTGTTCTCCTCGTCGGAACCCGTAGCTAGGCGATTCCCTAAGCAAAAATCGGAGCGACATCCGGTAGAGCACTGATTTACCTGGAGGAAATCCAGGAAACCCGTGCTCAGAGAGCGACAAAATTCGTGAGGCCGTCCGCACGATCGCCACGCGGGAATCGTCCGAAAGGGACCCGTCAACTTTTTTGAGACGGCCCGGCTCCGGCGGCCTTGCGACCGGCCGGCGGGACGCAGCGGAACCGCGGGCGAGCGATAGTCCGTCACGGCCAGTCCCGAGCGAGATATTCCCGGACGGACGCGGCGCTCAGCGTAGTGGTCGGCGGGGTAGCCGGGAAGCGATAGCGGCAGGCACGTTACGTAACGGGTGGCGGTTCGGGTGTCCGATTAGAGCTTGCCGATTTCCGCCACCGGGAGGGCTCCGATGGTCGGGAATACGTCCCTCTTGAGCGAGTTGCGCCACTGGTCCGCATGGACCTTGCTGGTCCATGCCGGCTCCTGGGCCGCGATGCAGAGTTCGGCGACCTCCTGGAAGCTCAGGCCGCCACCCTCCGCTGCTTTGGCCTGGCGCCGCTCGGCCAGAGGGTCGAGGCCGTCAGCAAGCTGTAGGCGGCAGCGCCGAGCCTTCTCTCGGGCGTCGGCGAGCCCGAGCGTATGGAATGGACTGCCCCGAGCCCGAGCCAGTGGCCATGCTGCTTGCCTCTTGCCCCGGTAGAGTAGCGGAAGCTCCAAGAGCCCGTACCCGGACCCGTCACCACCAGATTAGAGACCGGCTCCGTCGCTGTGGTAGCCGCGCTTGCTCGCTTTCAGGAGTGAGCTCACCCCGCCAGGGGAGAGCTTCCCGAGCTTCCGGCCCATCCGCGAAGGGTCCTCCAAACTGACTTACGAGCATACAACCTTTGAGCGGATATCGGAGGATAATCGGGGACGGTCAAGAACTGAAACCCGTCACAATCGCTTGATTTTCTGCTGATTTTGGACGGTGCTGGACGGTCTGGGACGGGGCGAGAAAGGTCCGGGCCGGAATCGAACCGACGTACGCGGATTTGCAGTCCGCTGCATGACCACTCTGCCACCGGACCCCTGAGTGCGGCCTATATCGGGCCCGAGGCGATCACGGGTCAAGGCGGGAAGAGCCCGGGGACAGCGCTTCGGGGTGGCAGGGCGGGGGCGATCTGCTCTAAGAGACCCCACCATTCCCGCCCCGCTGCCCGCCCAGGGATTTCATGGAACAGACTGTGACAGAACAGAAGATCGACTTTGCCGCCGCGCGCACGCACATGGTGGAAAGCCAGCTCCGCCCGAACCGGGTCCATGATCCGCGGGTGCTTGCCGCCATGAAGAGCCTGCCGCGCGAGCGCTTTCTGCCGGAAGCGCTGGCTGCTTTTGCCTATATCGATGAAGACGTACCGCTGGGCCACGGACGCGTGCTGACGGAGCCTTTGGTGCTCGCCCGGCTCGTCCAGCTCGCCGAGCCGCGCCCCGGGGAGCGTGCCCTGGTGGTGGGTGCCGGCACGGGCTATGGCGCGGCGGTACTGGCGGCCTGCGGCCCGGCCGTGACCGCGCTCGAAGAGGATGAGCGGTTGCTGGCGATCGCCCGCGCGGCGCTGCCTGCCTTGGCACCCGCGGTCACGCTGGCCGAAGGCAAGCTCGCCGCCGGCTGGCCTGCCGGGGCCCCTTGGCATATCGTGCTGATTGAGGGGGCGGTGCTGCAGATTCCGTCTGCCGCCATCGAGCAGTTGAGCCGCGAGAGCGGGCGGATCGTCACCGTGCTGGCCGAACGGGACGCAGCCGGCCGGCCGGTCGCGGTCAGCCGGGCGGTTATCGGCCGCCCGAGCCTTGGCGGGCTTGCGATCCAGAACGCCTTCGATTGTGCGACGCCGATGCTGCCATCCCTCGTGCCGCCGCCTGCCTTTACGTTCTAGCTCCAGCGCGGCCGCACAACACCTTGGCGCGAGGTCTTGAACCTGGACCTTGGCGCCATGGGGGTGAATGTGGCAGAGGAAAGACTGGTTTGCTGCGCGCTCCGGATGGGTTTCAAATGAACTCATGGAGCTTCGCGGCGAGCGGGGTAGGGGAGACGCAACGGGGATGCGAGGCACGATCGTGCGTTGCGAAAGGCCCTCGGGCGAACGGCTCCCGGGCGGCAATCCCCGGAGGGGGATTGTCCTCTGCCGAATCGCCCTGGGTATTTTGGCCCTCTGGCTTGGGCCGAGCCTGGGCTTCCGCCAAGCGCGAGCGCAGGGGAACTCCCAGGAGGTCCCACAAGGGGGGATCCCGACGACGCTTGAGGAGGCCCTGGTGGCGGCCTACGAAACCAATCCGCAACTTCTTCAAGAGCGCGCCAATCTGCGGGCAGTGGATGAGAATGTACCCAAAGCCCTGTCCGGCTGGCGTCCGACGGTGGTGCTGAATGGCAGCGGCGGATACACGGCCGAGAACGAGCGCACGACGGTCGGGTCGACCCTGTTCACGCCCGGCGGCACCCTGAACCAGGACCTCAATCGCGACTCCCTGACCGCCCAGGCGACTGTGACGCAACCGATCTTTCAGGGGGGGAAGACGCGGGCAAGCGTGTTCCAGGCGGAGAATCAGGTTCGGGCGGAGCGGGCGAACCTGATCGCGACCGAGGAATCGGTATTCTTCAATGTCGTTTCCGCCTATGTCGGCGTGATCGAGAACCGCGCCCTGGTGGCGGTGAACGAGAACAACGTTTCGGTGCTGCAGGAGCAGCTCGAATCCACGCAGGATCGTTTTCGTGTCGGCGAGCTGACCCAAACGGACGTCGCTCAGTCGGAAGCCGGCCTGGCGCAGGGCCAATCCGAGCTCGAAACGGCGAAGGGCAATCTGCAGACGGCGCTCGCGACCTATCTCCAGCAGGTTGGCCAGCCGGCGCCTGCCAAGCTCGGCGATCCG
This sequence comes from Acetobacteraceae bacterium, assembly GCA_030044345.1. Taxonomy (GTDB): domain Bacteria; phylum Pseudomonadota; class Alphaproteobacteria; order Acetobacterales; family Acetobacteraceae; genus JAKAWQ01. The sequence continues at coordinate 4,142 of JASHVY010000572.1, forward strand.
CAACCTCTGGTGCTGCCAGTGAACTCCGAGCAGGGGGCTGATGACTTGGCCTCCCGGAACAACGCAACGGTGATCGACGCGCTCTTCACGCTCGCGGCGGCGAAGAACAATGTCGATATCGCCTTTTCCGCCCTGATGCCGACGGTGAACGTGCAGGGCAGCGCCTTTCTCCAGAACAACCCGCAGATTCCGGACACCCACTTCACCGGTTGGGCGGTGACGGCGAACCTGGCGGTGCCGCTCTACCAGGGCGGCGGCGAATACGCGACCGTCCGCCAAGCCAAGCAGCAGCAGGACGCTGCGGTGCAGTCCCTCGATTTCGATCGGCGCTCGGCAGTCCAGTCCGCCTCCCAGGCGTGGGAGACGCTGGTCGCGGCGCAGGCGGCGATCGTCAGCAGCCGGGCGGCAGTGCGGGCCAACCGGATCGCCCTCGAAGGCACCGAACGGGAGGCGATCGTCGGCACCGCGACCACGCTCGACGTTCTGCAAGTGCAGCAGAACCTGCTGACCGCGGAGACGACGCTGGTCCAGAATCTCGCCAGCCTCATAACCGCGTCCTACGGAGTGGCAGACGCGATCGGTCGGCTCACGGCGCGTGACCTTGCCCTCCCGGTGCCCTATTACAACGAGGATGCTTATTACAACTCGGTCCGCGATACTCTGTTCGGCACCGGCGGGCCGGCCGATACCGGAAACGGCTCGCCCTAGATGTGAAGACCGGAGGTGAAATCACCGTAGGTCTGGGTCACGGGAAAAACAAATGGCGAGAGCGGGATGCGGGCGCTCAAGCGAACGCATCCTGCTTCAGCGCCCGATCGCAGAAAAAAAGTTGACTCGCGGAGCGGGCACTTTTCGCCGCGTGAATCGGGCCCTTGGACAAAGAACTCTGTGCCGGCTTTCCATGAAAGCTGGCATTAGGCTGTTCCACAGCATTGGGACGCGAGGATTGGGAATGAACGATGAGCGGCACGACTGATCCGCCGGCCAAGCCCGAAGGTACTGCAGCCGGGGAGCCATCGATGGAGGACATCCTTGCTTCGATCCGCCGTATCCTGAACGAGGATGGTGCAGCCCAGGCGCAGCCGCCACCATCGCAGCCGGAATCAGAGGGGGTGCTGGTCCTGGACAGCTCGATGATGGTTGCCGAACCCAAGGCCGAGGACATGGCAAGCGCGCCGGCTGTGGGCCCAGAGGCGGCGGCGCCCACCAATCCGTCCGTCAAGGCGGAGAGCGAGGAAGCGGCAATGCGCGAGGCGCGGCTGGTGGCACCCGAGGCTGCGGCGGCGGCTGCCGCCGCGGTCGGCGGCCTCGTCAAGCGGCTGGCGGGCGAGCGGGGCACGCTCGTCTCCCGCAGCGGCCCAACCCTGGAGGATCTCGTGCGGGAGGAGATGCGCCCGCTGCTCAAAGCCTGGTTGGACGAGAACCTGCCCGGCCTGGTCGAGCGGCTGGTGCGCGCCGAAATCGAGCGTGTGATCGGGCGCATCGCCCCCTAGAGTGATCGGACCTGGGGCGAGGTCGAAAAGCGGCCCGCCACTGCCAAAAGATTGATCGCCCGGCGAAAGCCGGATCGTGATGATGAAAAATCATCACACGCCAGCGCTCGTTGCACTTGCGCTGCTGCGCCCGGCGAGCGAAAGCATCCGCTATGCTGGAAAAGACCTATGACCCGGCGGCGATCGAAGGGCGACTCTACGCCGAATGGGAAGAAAGTGGCGCCTTCGCCGCCCGGCCGGAGAGCGCAGCCCGGCCCTTCACCATCATGGTGCCGCCGCCGAACGTCACCGGCATTCTGCATATGGGGCATGCGCTCACCTTCACCCTGCAGGACGCGCTGATCCGCTGGCGGCGGATGGAGGGGCGGGACGCGCTCTGGCAGCCCGGCACCGACCATGCCGGGATCGCAACCCAGATGGTGGTGGAGCGGCGCCTCGCCGAGGAGCAGACAAGCCGCCGAGCGCTCGGTCGCGAGGCTTTCGTTGAACGGATTTGGCGCTGGCGGGAGGAGTCGGGCGGCACCATCACGCGCCAGCTCCGCCGGCTCGGCGCCTCGCTCGACTGGCCGCGGGAACGCTTCACCATGGATCCCGGCCTTTCGGAAGCCGTGCGGCGGGTGTTCGTCACGCTTCACCGCGAGGGCCTGATCTATCGCGCCCGGCGGCTGGTGAACTGGGACCCGAAATTCCAATCCGCGATCTCCGATCTCGAGGTGGAGAGCCGCGCGATCAAAGGCACGCTCTGGCACATTCGGCACCCGATCGCGGATGCGGACGGAGAATTCATCATCGTCGCGACGACGCGGCCCGAGACCATGCTGGGTGACGTCGCAGTTGCCGTGCACCCGGAGGATGAGCGCTACCGCGCGCTGATCGGCCGCGAGGCGGTCCTGCCGCTGATCGGGCGGCGGATTCCGATCATCGCCGATCCCTATTCGGACCCGGAGAAGGGCACCGGAGCGGTGAAGATCACCCCGGCGCACGATTTCAACGATTTCAAGGTGGGCGAGCGCCACGGCTTGCCGATGCCTTCGGTGCTCGACCGCGAGGCGAAGATCCGGCTCGATGAGATCCGGGAGCGTTTTTCACCCGTACCGGGAGTCGCAGATCCTGCATTCCTGGAAACGCTTGCCGGGCAGGACCGTTTCGCCGCGCGCGAGGCGATCGTGCAGAAGCTCGAAGAACTGGGATTGCTCGCGAAATCGGAGACGCATCTGCATCAGGTCCCGCACGGAGACCGATCGGGCGTGCCGATCGAGCCGCTGCTCACCTGGCAATGGTTCT
>JASHVY010000573.1 GCA_030044345.1 Acetobacteraceae bacterium
CTTAAAACCCACACGATCTGGCGAACGTTGTTCGAAAGAGATATAGACGGATATAGGGAATTTCTGCGGATTTGGGATAGTTTTGCGGAAAAGACTCCGCGGGATATCCTGGGCCATTTGGATTACCTGACTGCCAGGGGTGCCGGAGGATGGGCGATCTGCCCGGACGATCCGCTTCGGCCGGTGCACCTCACTATTGTGATAGACGGGAACGTACATGGCGTCGTGGCTTGCGATGCTCGTCGACCAGACATCAAGACAGCGTACGGGATCGAGGCTGCCGGGTTCTCGTTTCAGCTTCCACCCCTCGTAGACGATGACAGGCCCCACAAATTGCAGTTTCTCGATGAAATGGGGCGTCCCGTGCTGTTGAAAAGAGGCCAGGATACTCATCACCAACATTGGAACCTCTAGAAGGTGTCATGAACCTTCTACCAAGCCCCGTGGAGTAAACAAAAAGCGGTAGGCAAAGAAGAGAAGTCGTTCTTTCTTGAAAGAAAGAACCAAAGAATTTTTATCCTTTCATTCGTCGTCCATAGCCAGCGCCTGGTCCGGAAAACGGAGAAAAGTCTTTTTGCTTCTTTTTCTTCAGAAAAAGAAGTCTCCTTCTTTCTGAGACTTCATCGAAGTGCATGACATTTTCCAGGCAGAAGGACCACGCATCGTGATTTGGATCGCGCCCCGGAGCGTGATAACCGGAATCGGAGCAAGTACGGGAGTTCGAGAAAGTTATGACAGGACTTTCTATTGGCAGACGCCCGTTGCTGGCCAGCATAGCGTGCCTCGGCGCGCCACCGGGAGCGGGGGTGCCTGAGAGCAATAGAGACATCGAGATAGGCGGGACCGACGGCTTCGAATCTTTGGCTGATCCGGAAGCATCGGCCGCCCTCCGGGCAACCGGGCGCGTGCGATTGTATGTTCATGATTACATATGGCAGAGGCTGAACGTAGAGATGCGGTCTGCAATTGCCCGTGTCTTTCGGGAGAGTGGTCCCGCGTCTGTAGAAGTGGGCGTTTCCAGTCATGGTCCGGAGTTTTGGAACGATCATCGTCGTACGTATGATGCAGCCGGCTTATGTGTCGATGAGGCACATGTCGATCTGGTTTTGGGCTCGAACGGGCTCTCCCCTGCACAGTGGAGACTGTACGTCGATGCCGCGAGGCAGGTAGGACTGCGTACAGTATCTCCGATCTTCGCGCCCAACTATCGGCAATGGGAACATGGACCATTTCAATCTCCGGAATGGCAAGACATCAGAGATATGGCTCTTTATGGAGGCGGCATCACAATCGATTCGCCACCCTGGTATTTTCTGAGCCACCCCGTCCCTTACCAGAACTTTGTGGAAGCTGAAGTGACTTGGGGTCGAAGTGTCGGGATTCAGAGTTCCTGGATCTTTTCTCCCCCGCGCACTGCGGGCGGCGCATTCATGGCGCCCGTTCGTCAGATGCTCGATATCCTTCGCGCGCGGGGCTCTCTTCCAAATCGATACATTGTGGAGAATTATATGTCCAAGCCTCCTTCCGGGTTCCGCTTTGTCGTCGGAAACGAGAAGCAGCCCGAATCGATTGCCGCTGTCGCGCTGTGGATGTCGAAAAACGCGCCGCGTATGCCATTGCAGCGCAAGGCGCCTTAATGCCTGTTTGAGAATGCTGCAGCCCGTTTTATGCCGGTCGTGTGTCGGGCGCCCAGTAGTGGTAAGCGTAATTGCGCCGACAGGCCTCGGCCAGCGTCGTTTCGTCGAGGTCCGCGACCGCCGCGCGCCCCGGAGAGAGGGGCGAAAGATCGAGTCCCGGTGAACCGGTGATCACCCACGCGGCGAGCAGCTCGCCCAGAATGGGAGCGATCGACAATCCGCCCACGCAACAGCCGCCGGCAACGTAGAAACCCTTGAGCCCCGGCCAGGGGCCGAGGATATGTTCGCCGTCCGCGGTCATGGTCGGCAGGCCGCCGCGATGCTCCCTGATCGCAATCCTGCGGAAGACAGGAAACTGCTCGCTGATCTGCTCGGCCAACCGGTGCAGCACGGAAATGTCGAGCGCAAGATCGGCGATCGAGAATCCTGCTGGGAGGTTCGCCATATCGACCTGCACCGGGTCAGCCTCATAGCCACCGAGCATAAGTCCGCCATCGGCCGGCCGCATGTAGGCGTTGCAGTCGATCACCCGCGTGATCGGCTGCATGGGTTCGACACCGTCGATCGGCTCCGTAATGAACAACTGATGACGGGTCGCGACGGCGCCAATTCGGGTGTCGAGAAGCCGCCCGACCCGTCGCGTCCAGGCGCCGGCGGCATCGATCACCACCGGTGTGCGGATCGTACCCTGCTCGGTCAATACCCCTTTCACCTCCCCATCTTCTCTCAACACGCCGCTCACCCTGGTGTGCGGCAGGAGCACCCCGCCGCGTTCACCGAATGCGCGGGCATAGAGGCGGGGGATCTGTCCGGGCTCGAGATAAAGATCTGTCTTGGCGAAGCTTACCGCCGTGATCCCGGTCGGTCGGAGGAATGGGTTGCGTCGCGCGGCCTCGGCGGGCGAGATGAGGTCGATATCGATGCCGCATCGTTGCCCGTGCTCGACTTCCTCACGCAACTGACGTGCGTGCGCGGCTGTGCGCGCGATCTTCATCGATCCGCTCTGGACATAGACGATCGGCTGGCCGGTTTCGCCGGCAAACCTGGTGATCTTCTCCACCGAGCGGCGGGCAAGGTCGGTCATCAGGTCGGAGCCGCGGACCTGCTGAGTGAGGCCGGCTGCGCGCGGCGAGGTCTCGCCCCCGATCGCATGCTGATCGAGGAGCGCCACGGGCTTGAGCCCGGCAGCGACCAGATGGAACGCGACACTGGCGCCGAGCGCGCCGGATCCAATGACGACGGCCGCAGCTTCCGTGAGCATGGGATGACTTTCCTTCATTGTGAGAATCTCGGGTGCCGCTCACGCGGCCATCCTCAATCCCGGCGCGGCGCCGTTGCATTGCCGGACGCGGCCTGTCTCGCGCGGAGATCGGCCGGTGTGAGGTGGCAACGATAGGCGTGTCCGGAGCCGTCGTTCTGCCACGGCGGCGCTTCCCGGCGGCAAAGCTCGCCGAGAAAGCGAGGGCAGCGCGTGTGGAAGCGGCAGCCTGAAGGGGGATTGGCCGCGCTCGGGATCGCGCCGGAGAGCTTGATGCGCACCGGTTGCCGGTCGGGGTCGACTGACGGCATCGCCGATAGCAGCACTTCGGTGTAGGGATGATGCGGCGGGCGAAAAACGGCATCCGCGCCGCCGATCTCGACGATCTGACCAAGGTACATGACCGCGATCCGGTCCGCCAAATAGTGCACGACGCCGAGGTCGTGCGAGATGAAAATGTAAGAAACGCGCTCATGCTCCTGAAGCGCGACAAGCAGGTTGAGAATCGATGCCTGCAC
>JASHVY010000574.1 GCA_030044345.1 Acetobacteraceae bacterium
CTAGCATCTCCGCCATTCCATGCTCTGCACGGTTTGCGCTGACTCTTGCGGAATTGCGCCAAAACCGGGCCCTATCCACGACCCGTGCCTCCCGACTTGCTTGCCGGAGCGCTCCCCGCTCGTGTAACCTTGAGACATATTTCAGCGGACACAAAACTCAACGAAAGTGAAACGCGGGGGACATGAAACTGTGCCAATGGCGCGGGAAGCGTGGTGATGGCCAATGATGTCACATTGATCGAGCGGATGACCGGGTGGTTCGGCTTCGATCCAGCCGTCAAGTCTCCCGTCCCGACAGCGACCATCTCCGCCGCCCTGTGGGAGCGCGATACACAAGGTTTGACCGAAGTTTGCGCCGCGCCAAATCCAACCACACATCTGGTTGCCGTCGGCTTGTCGAATTACGCGTGCGACTCCTTCGTCGAGGATCGCCAGATAACCGGGGGGCCGTGGCAAAGCGGGCGCGCTCTGATCGTGGCTGCCGGTCCTCGCACGCGGGCGGTGGTCTCGGGTCCCTGGCGCATCCTCCATATCTATGTCCCGGATGCCTTGGTTCGGAAACTGGCCGGCGAATTGGCGCCGTCTTCATTTTCCGGCGCTCTGGAGCTCATCAATCCGCTGGGAGAGCGGGACGATTTTCTCGAACATTGCGCCGCGTTGCTGCTCAGTGAGATGCGGGGAGGCAGCGAAGCGAATCAACTGGTGTTCGACAGTATCGGCGTGACGATCGGCATGCATCTTGTTCGCCGTTGGTCGAACATGCGTGGCCGTCGCCCGTCGGAATTGCATCATCGCGGGGGCCTGGCGCCAAGGGTTCTCAAGGGGGTTCAGGCCTATATGCGCGAGCAGATCGAGCGCGACGTGTCGTTGCGGGAGCTCGCCGCTCTCGCTGATCTCTCGGCGCATCATTTTTGCCGCGCGTTCAAGCGGTCTGTCGGGGTCCCTCCGCATGCCTGGCTCATGCGGCAGCGGGTTGAGCGGGCCAAGGAGATGATGGTCTCATCTCCGCATATGGGCCTGGCCGAAATCGCGCTCTGCGTCGGCTATGCGAGCCAGACGACCTTCGGCGTCGCTTTCAGGCGCGCGACCGGGCTCTCTCCCAGCCAATGGCGTGCGCATCTTTCGTCAAGCAGCCGCTCACTATAAAAGCTCGAATGGGCCAGGTTGTCGGGATCCGTATTGCGCAGGAGTGCGCTGATTTTGAACGATATTGGCGCTAAACAGACCATTCCCATCTCGTGGGCCTTCATGAGAGCCGCCCCGGTTCTGGAGCAGGGTCTGCCGCAAGATGAACTGTTCACGGAGAGTTTCATCAGCCCAAGCCTTCATTCCAGGATTTCCTTTGCCCAGCTAGGGTTGCTCTACTTCAACATCATCAAGAAGACCGAGGATGCCTTCGTCGGGCTAGGACGACGTTCCGTGTCCATATCCGAAACCATTCTCATGGCTCGAATCATGGTCGGATGTGCAACCCTCGAATGTGCGCTCAACGCTGTCATTCGGTTTCACCAATCCAGTCCGCCGTTGCGGCTTGAATTGAGAACGAACGGAAAGCACGCTGCGCTCTGCGTCCATTGTGACGATTCCTTTGCGGGAGCCAATGCTTTCATCATTGAGGAAATCTACCTGAACTCGCTTTTTGGAGCTTTGACTTATTTCCTAGGCCGACCGTTCCCGGCAAGGTCCGTTGTAACCCGCAATCCCGCCAACATTTTCCTGGGAATGAAGCATTACTCGATGCTCGCTCCGGTAAGGCTCGGGGCGGCGACGGCACTTCAGTTTCCAGCGAAGCTTCTGAGCGAGGTTCGCAGCGGCGAGCCCGCGGATGACATCTGGTGGCAGATCGCTCGGCAATGGCTGGCCCATATCGTGGCTGAAAACGAGCCTTCGATTCAAGCCGGAGCGTCTATCGAGCACTTTAGTACGGCGACCATGTGCTCCGAGCTCTCTGTGAGCCCGGCAACGCTCCGCCGGCGCATGAGCAATGCCGGAACGAGCCTGCGCGATCTTCGCAAGGAAGCATTCATCGACATCAGCTTGCGGCGATTGGGCGACACGAGCCGGAGCGTATGCCAAATCGCATCTGAGCTGGGATACTCCGATGTCCGAAGCTATCGCCGCTTCATCAAGAACGAGACGGGCTTTACGCCGGATCAACTCCGCGCGCAGACGCACTTCAGCACGATGCAGGCGGCGGAGCCACAGGTGCTCGCGAGAATTCGTCAGCTCACGACGTACGTCAGCCTGTGAGCGAAAATGTCCCCTCACGATCGTGAGGCAGTGAGCGATTTCGTCAGCTAGCTGAGCGTCCGGGGGGCAAATATGGTCCCTCCGCTGGTGGTGCTCCAGGTCGGTGCGATATCGGCGTGTCGAAGCGGCCATTCGCGCCGAAAGGATAGGACAGCTCGGAGGGTACGATGATGAAAGACGACGAGCCCATGCCGAAAAAAGGCGCGCCCGATGAATTCACCCTGGGACGCCGGCGAGCCATCCAGAGCGGGGCAGCGATGATCGCGGCAGGGGCCATGCTTCCCGTGACGTCGATCGTTGGGGGTTCAGCCCTGGCAGCCTCATCGCCCCCTGAAAACACCGCGGGATTCAATTCAGGAGACAAGCCATTGGGCAACTATCTTAAGACCAAGGATGGAACGGAAATCTTTTACAAGGACTGGGGGACGGGACAGGCGATCGTCTTCAGCCACGGCTGGCCCCTCAGCGCGGATGCCTGGGATGCCCAGATGCTGTTCTTCGGTTTCAAGGGCTACCGCGTGATCGCTCACGATCGTCGCGGTCATGGCCGGTCGAGCCAGCCATGGACGGGGTATGACAACGATACCTTCGCGGATGATCTGGCCGAGCTTCTGGAGAAACTCGACCTCCAACAGGTGATTCTCGTCGCCCATTCGATGGGGGGTGGAGAAATCGCCCGTTATGTCGGCCGGCACGGAACGTCTCGCCTCGCCAAGATGGTCTTCATTGCGGCGGTGCCGCCGCTGATGCTGAAGACCAACAACAATCCGGGCGGCCTGCCGATGTCGGTATTCGATGGGATCCGGAAGGGAATCGTCGAGAACCGGGCCCAGTTCTATAAGGACGTGAGCGTTCCTTTCTTCGGCTACAACAGGCCGAATGCCAAGGTTTCCGAAGGGATTCAGGAGCAGTTCTGGCGGCTCGGCATGCAGTCATCCATCAAGGGTTCGTACGATTGCGTGAAAGCTTTCTCAGAGGATGACTTCACCGACGATCTGAAGAAGATTGATGTCCCGGCCCTGTTTCTGCACGGAGAGGCCGACCAGATCGTGCCCGTTGCGGATTCATCGGTTCTCAGCGCGAAGATCGTGAAAGGCTCGACGCTGAAGCTCATTCCGGGCGCACCGCACGGGCTTTGCAACACCATCCCGGACGAGGTCAACGAAGAGTTGTTTCAATTCATCAGCAAAGCGTAGCGCCCCCTGAGATTTTCCAGAAGGGAGCGCGCAGGCCGAAGCCGATCGCCGAAGGGCATCGCCACGCCCCTCTTCTCCTCGTCCGGAGAACATTCGAATGACATTCGACGATGCCAGTGTCAGAGACGTTCTTGCTGGCCTTCCGATACGAATTGGTCACGTGTTCCGGCCCTACGCGGAGCACACGCCTGGGCAGCCCGCGCTGGTCAGCCCCGAAGGCAGGCTCACATATGGCGAGCTGGCGGAACTCGTGTCCGGGACGGCGCGCAGCTTGCTGTCATTGGGTGTGCGTCCCGGCGACCGGATGACGATCATCGGCGAGAATTGTCTTTCTCTGGCCGTGCTCGTGTTGGCGGCATCCGAGATCGATGCCTGGTCCGTCGTCGTTCACCCGAGACTGGCCGCGCGGGAGATCGACCAGATTCTCGATCACTCGAATTCCCGCATCGCGTTCTATGATGCGCGCCCCGCTGCCATGGCCGAAATGCACGCGCGGCGGCATGGCGCGAAAGCCCCGGGGCTGGGGGAACTCAAGCCTATCGTCGTCGGCGATCTGCGGCGCGACGCCAAACCGGAGCCAACCCATTCCTCCAGCGATCGGCAGGTCGCGACGCTGATTTATACGTCAGGCACCACCGGTCTTCCGAAGGGCGTCATGCTCTCCCATCGCAACCTGCTCTTCGGTGCGGCATCGGTCGTTGAGAATCGCATGATGACTGCCGCCGATCATGTCTATGGCATGACAGCGATCGCCCATATTTCCGGCTTCACGCTTGGGCTGATCGCCTCCCTGTCCGTGGGTGCCACGCTCTTCCTTCCGCCCCGGTTCGATCCCGCGGCAATGATGGATTCCATGAGTCACGATGGGATTACGATGGCCACCGGCACACCGACGATGTTTCGTCAGTTGCTCGAATATATGACACAAAACGCGATTGACCGTCGGACTCCGGGAAAACTGCGCTTTCTGGGGGTTGTCGGCGCGCCTTTGGATATCGCCCTCAAGAGAGAAGTGGAAGAGAGGCTGAAGGTTCCATTGATCAACGGCTATGGCTTGACCGAAACATCTCCGGGAATAGCGAGCGTCAATTTATCGGCTCCACGGGACGATACATCGGTGGGCTTCGTCCTTCCCGGCATCGAAAGCCGGATTCTCGACAGGAACGGAAAGGAGGTTTCTCCGGGAGAGGTCGGCGAGCTTCACGTTCGTGGACCAAACGTCATGCTCGGATATTATCGCAATCGCGAGGAAACCGCGGCCGCGCTGGATGCCGACGGATGGTTCAATACGGGAGATCTGGTCAGAACGGCAACGGACGGAGCTCTCTTCATCGTCGGCCGGACGAAAGACATCATTATCCATATGGCTCTCAACATATATCCGGCGGAAGTGGAGGCCGTTCTCGATTCCCATCCGGATGTTGTCGAATCGGCGGTTATCGGCAGGCGGTCGCATCAGGATCAGGATGAGGAGGTTGTTGCGTTTGTAAAACTGGTTCCCAATTCAAGAACGACCGGGGAGGATCTGATCGCTTATTGCTCGCGCGAGCTGGCGGATTACAAGCTCCCGTCCGCCATCCATATCGTGGATGCGATGCCGCTCAACGCGTCCGGGAAAATCGCCAAAAATCAGCTCGCGGCGCTGATTGCCTCCCCATCACCCGTCGCGAGCGACCCGCCAAAGCGATAAAATTGATCGAGACGCTCCAGGCGCGTGGTCCCACGGCCCTGGCACATGGCCGCCTTCTCAAACCTTCGCTTCCTTGAAGATCGGGCGGACATCGCCTTTCCAGGGTCCCCGGAACCGCTCGAGCCAGCGTTCGGCCGCAGTCGGCGCGCCCTCGGCGATTTCCTGCAACGGCGCGAGATAGATGCGTTCGTCCTCGCCGGCGCCGTTGCGCCGCGCGCGCGCGGCAAGGCCGTCCGCGGCGATCGCCACCACCTCGCGGGCGAGGTCGCGCAATGTCCCGCCTTGCCACGGCGCCGCGAGCGCCAGCTTCGGAACCTGGTCGCGCAGCGCCGCAAATTCCTGCCATGGATGGCGGGCGACCAGCGCGGCGGCCGCGGCAAGCGCGGCCGGATCGTACAGCAATCCAACCCAGAGGGCGGATTGCGCGAGCATGAGCGCCGGGCTCGACGCATCCGCCCCGCGCATTTCGAGAAAGCGCTTCAACCGCACATCGGTGAAGACGGTGGTCATATGGTCGGCGAAATCGCCGAGGGTCGCCCTCTCACCCTTCGCTTCGGATAGGCGCCCGGCCATGAAATCGCGAAAGCTCCGCCCCGCGAGGTCGCGATAAGCCCCCTGCCGCCGGATGAAATACATGGGCACGTCGAGCAGCCATTCGACATAGCGCTCGAAGCCGAAGCCCGTTTCGAAAAAAACCGCCGGAATGCCGGTGCGGTCGGGATCGGTATCACGCCAGATTTCTGCCCGCAGAGAGAGAAAACCGTTCGGCCTGCCTTCGGAGAAAGGTGAATTGGCGAAGAGCGCGCTCGCCAGCGGCTGCAGGCAGAGGCCAACCCGGAGCTTCCGCACCATATCCTCTTCCGAGGCGTAATCGAGATTGGCCTGCACCGTGCAGGTGCGGAGCATCATGTCGAGCCCGAGGCGACCCACCTTCGGCATATAGGCGCGCATGATCGCGTAGCGGCTCTTGGGCATCCAGGGCATCGCTTCGCGCGTCGCGAGCGGATGAAAGCCGAGCGGGGCGAACCCGATCCCGAGCGGCGCGGCAACCTTGTCGAGGGCGGCGAAATGCGACGCGAGCTCCGCGTGCGTCTCGTGCAGCGTCTCGACCGGCGCGCCTGAAAGCTCGAACTGCCCGCCCGGCTCGAGCGAGATCTCTCCCTCCGCGAGCTTGAGCCCGATCGGCTCGCCGCGATCGAGGATCGGTTTTGCGCCCGTCTCGGCCGCAAGCCTTTCGAGCACGGCACGAATGCCGCCGGGCGCATAGGGCGGGGGTGAAAAATCCGCCCAGCGGAAGCCGAATTTCTCGTGCTCGGTGCCGATGCGGAACGCGCCGGGCGGCTTGCAGCCGGCTTCGATATACTCCGCAAGCTGAGCCGTCGAAAGAATCGGCGTGGTATCGGCGTCTCCGGGATTCGACATCGTCCTTCCAGATTTTCGGGCCAGATTTTTGGATCAGACTTTTGGATCAGGCTTTCGGAAATGCAGCTTGCAGCTCAGACCGCAGCTTCGCCGCTCGGCGCGGCGAGAAGCGCGAGCCCGGCGATCGCCGCGGTCTCCGCGCGCAGGATGCGCGGGCCGAGAGAGACGGCGCGAACAAACGGGCTCCGCGCGAGGAGGTCAAGCTCCCGGTCCGTGAAGCCGCCCTCGGGGCCGACCAGCAGGCCGGCTTGCCTGCCGCATGGGCGCAGCAACGGTGCCGCCCGCCGCTCGATCGCCGCGAAGAGCGGACGATCGGCCGGCCATGCGGCGAGCAGATCAGCAAGCGCCGCGGGCGGAGCGATCTCGGGGCGGGTCATCCGTTCGGACTGCTCCGCCGCCTCGGTCGCGATGGCCGCGAGCCGCATGGGATTCGGAAGCACCCCCACCGAACGGTCGGCGCGGAAGGGCAGCAACCGCTCGGCGCCGAGCTCGGTCGCCTTCTGAACCAGGAATTCAGCGGCCGCCCGCTTGATGAGCGCGAACGCGAGCCAGGGGCCGGGCTCGGCGCTTTGCGGGCGGAGTTGGCGTCCGACGGCGAGCCGGCCGCCCCTGGCCGAAACCGCATCAATTCGCGCCAAAAACTCGCCGTCGCTTCCGTTGAACAGCACCACCTCGTCCCCCGTGCGCCGGCGCATCACGGCACCCAGATAATGCGCCTGGGCCGAATCGAGCAGGGGGGCCTCGCCGGGCGCGAGGGGAACACTGACGAAAAGCCGGATTGACCCGCGCATGGCGGGAGAGAGATTAGCCCGATGAGCGAGCATACCGATATCGCCGCCGGCGGCTGGGTGGCGCGGCTGCCCCCGGCCTGGCGGCCCTATGTGCTGCTGGCGCGGCTCGACCGTCCGATCGGCGCCTGGCTCCTCTTCCTGCCCGGCCTCGCCGGCATCCTGCTCGCCCGCGCGCCGGCGGAACGGTCCCTCGTCCTCGTCCTTCTCTTCGCGGCCGGCTCGGTGGTGATGCGCGCCGCCGGCTGCGTCGTGAACGATATGTGGGACCGCGATCTCGACCGGCGCGTCACCCGCACGGCCGGCCGGCCGCTTGCCTCGGGCGCGCTCTCGCTCCGCGAAGCGGCATTCTTCCTCGTCCTGCTTCTCGCCATCGGGCTCGCCATCCTGCTGGCGCTCGATCCGCTCGCCGAGAT
>JASHVY010000575.1 GCA_030044345.1 Acetobacteraceae bacterium
TAGACGATCAATCAGGAACTCAGCGGTGTAACCACCGATGTTGTAATTGTTCGAAGTAAGGTCGGCCGTGGCTGGCCGGGCGTAGCCAGAATCGAGGGTAAAGAAGGGAATCTTTGCACGTTCGAGATCCAGGAGTGCACTGTGTGCGGCAGTCAGCGTGCCGTACATCACAAGAATCGCGTCGACCTTGCGTGTGATGGCGTCCTCGACCTGGCTAACCAATTCTCCCGGATCGCCTTTTGCGTCGGTAAGGCTTACGTGCCAACTCTTGTCGAGGCCAGATTTCTTCAGCCAGTCCTGTAGTCCAGCCCATGATCGCTGATTCGATTGCGCGGCCATTTGCTGCGCGATTACGGCCATCGTTACCGGTCTTCCACTGGCGGCATACGCCGGTTCGCTGCTTAGGGCAAAATCTGTCAACATTGCGGCGCTTACAATTGCCGCCGCCCCGCCGAACAGGTCACGGCGTCCCGGTCTCGGAAGATCTCGTGGATTGGAACGATCAATCATCATTTCCTCCTGTTTTGGTTTTCCTGCCGTCGCCCAGCAGGTTCGCAAGCACGTCCGGCCGGTCCCAGTGCACCATGTGCCCGGCGCCGTGGATAAAATGAACTGGTACCGTGGGGGGTGCGTTCGCCGCCTGCGACCAGGGAACAATCTGATCTTCGAGCCCCCAGATCACACGCGCCGGAACAGAAAGCGAGGCGAGAGGTCCGATCAGATCAAGTTGCTGCCGCCCGGCAGAAACCAAGACGCTGGCGAGCCCCGCGAGACGTCCGGAGAATGCTGCAATCATTGCCGCACGCTGCGTCTCGCTCAATAATGGAGGGTCGAGCGCAACGCGGCGTAGCAAGTGCGCAAGCGCTCCTGGGCTCCGCACGGAGGCCATGCCTTCGACGAACTCTGCGTCGATCGCCGTGCCGAAACCTGCGGGAGCGATCAGGCTCAGCCTTCGCACCGGCACCGAAGCGGCGGCGGCGACCGCAACCACAGCCCCCAACGAATGGCCAACCACCTCAGCCGGCGCCCCGTCAAGGCTTGTGAGCCAGGCAGCCACAGGCCGAACGAGATCCTCAAGACTTGCTGCGTGGATCCGCGTTTTGCCATGAGCAGGCAGGTCGGGGGCCAGCACCTCTGCCCCAGCGCAGGCCAGCCGTTTTGCGAGGCCAACCCAGGACTGCGCGTCACCACCGAAGCCATGCAACAGCACCAAGCGAGACCCTCCCGCCGAGCCCCATCGATGAATAGCGAGCCCGCTCCCGGGTACGGAAGCCGCCACAGCCTCGATATCGGCTGCCTCAATGCGCCCACGCCGGCCACTGCCGGTAATCGAGGCGAGGTCGAGCCCGGCGATGCTGGCAAGCCGCCGCGCCTTCGGTGTCGCCCTCAAGGCGGTACCTGCAAATAGCGGGGTCGGCGGTTCGTCCTTTCGAGGCGAAGAGGACTCTTGCTTCCGATCGGTTGATGTGGGCTCTGCAAGGTCCGATGCGGCAGTCGCTTCGCCCCTCGAGGAATAGCGGCAAAGCGACGCACCAACCGGGACATCCCCCCCCTCTCCCACCAGGATTTCCAAGAGCACGCCATCCTCAAGCGCAGGCAATTCGACGACCGTCTTGTCAGATTCGATCTCGACGATTGTCTCGCCCCGTCGGAAAGATTCTCCTGGTCGCTTCAACCAGGCGACGACGCGACCCGTCTCCATCGTTTCGCCAAGACGAGGCAGGTCCAGCACGCCTTTCATCGATTGAGCATCCGGCGCACGGTGTCCTGGATGAGCGAGACGGTCGGTATGGTAGCGACTTCGAGCGCGGGCGATACCGGCACGGGAATGTCCTCGGCCGCTAGGCGAAGAACCGGATCCTCGAGAAAATCGAAGCATTCTTCGGTGATGCGTGCGACCAGTTCCGCGGCTGGGCCGGCGGTAAGGCAAGCTTCGCTTACCACAACAGCGTGGCCAGTTCGTATCACTGATTTGGCCACTGTTTCCATATCGAGCGGGTTGAGCGTACGCAGGTCTATTACTTCGGCCTCGATACCTTCGTTGCTCAATGCCTCCGCCGCGCGTTCCGCTACGGAAACCATGCGCGAATAAGCGACCAGTGTGACGTCGCTGCCCGCACACCGAATCGCGGCGCGTCCCCAGGGGAGTACCGGAACCGCCAAGTCAACCGCTTCTTTTCGGGTGTACAGTGCCTTGTGCTCAATGAATACGACAGGATCGGGTAGAGTCAGGCTATGCCGCAAAAGGTGGTAGGCGTCGGCGACAGTCGCCGGCATCGCGAGGCGCAAGCCCGGCGTGTGCATCACCCAACCTTCCAAACTCTGGGAGTGTTGTGCACCGGCAGAGCGGCCGGTGCCGCCCTGCGTACGCAGGACCAAAGGCACACCGATCTGGCCACCGAACATGTACCGGATCTTTGCTGCTTGGTTGGCGAGTTGATCGAGCACGAGGCCAAGGAAATCAACGTACATAAGCTCCGCCACCGGTCTCAGTCCGGTCATTGCCGCGCCCACAGCGGCTCCGACGATTGCCGGCTCACTGATCGGTGTATCGACCAGTCGTTCTGCCCCGAAGCGATCGATCAGCCCTCGCGTTACCCCGTAAGCGCCGCCATAGATGCCCACCTCCTCACCAATGACGACTATTCGATTGTCTTCCGTCATCGCGTCGGCGAGCGCCTGACGCAGCGCCTCACGATAAGTGAGTTCTTGCATCGCCATTCTTTTAGGTGCACGCCAGAATGCGCTCGAGGCGCATACGCATTGGCTCCGGGCGGACTTCTCCGGGTGCGTAGACGTCATCAAACATTGCTGATAGCGGAGGCGGCTCCGCGGCAATTGCGAATTCGATTGTCGCATCCATCTCGTTTGCGATCTCGGCGTCAACAGCGTCAAGTTCCGCTGTAGTGGCAAGGCCACGCTCGATCAGCGCGTTGCGGGCGGTGAGTAGTGGATCTCGCCGCCGCCCCGCTTCCTCCTCTTCGGCGCTGCGATAGGGACTCTTGTCCATCCGGCCATGGCCATAGAAGCGAAAACAGGAGACGCAGAGGAAACCCGGTCGGCCAGCGCGCGCGGAGGCGATGAGCGCTTCGGCAGCGGTGAACACCGCCCCCACATTTTCGCCGTCGACGTTCATCGCGGCCAGCCCGAACACCTCTGCCCGCTCAGCGAAATCGGTGCGCGCAGCGGCTCGGTCGATGCGCGTGCCCATACCGTACTGATTGTTGACACAGACAAACAACACCGGCAGTTGCCACAGAGCTGCCATGTTCATGCTTTCGTAGAGAACGCCCTGCTGCATCGCTCCGTCGCCGAAGAAGGCGACAGAAACAGCGCCGCTGCCGAGCCGTCTGTAGCTCAGACCGGCGCCAACCGCATGGGGGATGCCTCCGCCGACAATAGCGTTGGCCCCGAGATGGCCAAGAGCCATATCGGCAATGTGCATGGAACCGCCTTTGCCACGACAATAGCCATCTGATTTGCCGGCGATCTCTGCCATCATCCGATTCGGGTCGGCTCCGCGTGCGAGGAAAATGCCGTGACTACGATGGTGCGTCGTGAAGCTGTCATCGGGACGAAGTGCCGCGCAAACGCCCGCTGCTGCTCCCTCTTCGCCGATCGAAAGATGCAGCATTGATCCCGCCGTTCCATTGCGCACGTAGAGTTCGGCGACTCGCTCCTCAAAGCTGCGGATCCGCCTCATCGTTCGGTAGAGGTCCGGTAACGGCATATTCGGTCGATCGTTCATGCGGCTGGCGTCTCGCTTGGTTCACGCAGTTGCTTCAGTATGGGATAGAGTGCAGCGTAACGTCGGTAGATCGGCTGGTATTCTGCTGCGCGCCCGGAATCAGGCTCGATTCGGCGGCCGGGCCGTACCATCGCTGTGATGCCTTCGTCGATCGTTGCGAAACGCCCGGCACCGGTTGCCGCTAGGATCGCCGCCCCAAGCGACGATGCGGCCGGCGTTTCTGGCACCGTCACTGGCAACCCGGCCGTGTCCGCATGGATCTGCAGCCATAGCGCTGATTGCGCAGCGCCTCCGCCGAGCGTAATTTCCGTCGCGGTAAAGCCGGCCTCTGCCATGCGATCGAGGATCGCACGCGTTCCGAAGCCAATCGATTCGAGTACCGCGCGGAAGATGTGCGCCACGCCATGATGCAGAGAGAGACCGATGAAAGCGCCTCGCGATAATGGGTCGGTATAGGGCGTACGGTTGCCTTGGAAATGGTCCAGCGCGAGCAAACCCTCGGCGCCAGGTGGCAATCCGGCTGCCGCGGCATTGAGTGAGTCGAGATCGATGCCCCCGGTAATCCGGCGCAGCCAGGCAACGATCGAGCCAGTGGAAGTCTGCCCACCTTCGATGATGTACCGGCCCGGATAGACCGCATCGGCATAGGTGCCCCAGAGCCCCTCGGCATGTACCGGGCGCTCGCTAACTCCAAATTGTAGATGCGAAGAGCCTGTGATTAGCGCGAGTTGTCCGGGACGATTGACGCCAAGACCGATCATTCCAATCAGTGCGTCTGCGCCCCCTTGCACAACGAGCGTCCGCGAAGAAAGACCGAGATGATCCGCCGCCACTTTGGTCAGTGTGCCGAGCGGCATGCCGGGTGCAATCACCTCCCGAGGCCATTTCTCCAGCAGCTCCGAAATCCCGAGCGCGGCCAAGAGGCTCGCCGAAAAGCCGCCGCGGTCGTTGTCGTAGTGCCACCGAATTGACGCGTTATTGAGGCTCGCTGCCCGTCGGCCGGTCAGTCGAAGCGTCATGAAATCCTGATATTCGCAGATTGTGTGGGCAGCGGCGAAGATGTCGGGTTCGTGCTTGGCAAGCCAGAGTGCCTTCGGGACCATCCATTCTGCGGAGACCGGTCCGTGAGCGTTCCCGTTCACCCTGAGTGCCGGGTCGCCGGTACTAAGTGTGGCTTCCGCTTCTATGCCGGCACGCACATCCATCCAGATGATTGCTGGTCGCAACGGTCTCGCTTCCATATCCAGAGCAACCACCGTGCAGCAGGTGGTCGCGAGCGAGAGCGCCAGAATCTCAGTCTTCGCTACGTTGGCTTCAGAGATTGTCTTTCTGACCGACGACCCGATCGCGCACCACCAGTCTTCCGGATTCTGCTCGGCCCGGCCGCCAGCAGCAAAACAGGTCTCATAGGGTGTCGCCGCAGTGGCGAGGACATGCCCATCAAGCGTGAAAAGGTAGGCGCGAAGGCTCTCGGTACCCCCATCGATGCCGAGCACGTAAGCCACCGCGTACCCTCCCTCGCATTCTGCCGATGATGGCAATGGACATGCGATCCTTTTCGCACTTTTGTCGTGCGGAACAACTTTTGTGCACAGATTGCGCGCCCTTGCCGGCTTTGTCAACACTGCGGACCAGTTGGGGCGAAGGGGAGAGGCAAAGAATGGCGAGGCTGAATCTGGCACAGGAGCCGGACGACTCACTTATCTTGAGGGCGGCCTGGCTCTACTACATGGGGGGATTGACGCAGGAGGCGGTGGCGCGTCGTCTCTCAGTGCATCGCACCCGCATTGTCCGCCTGCTTTCGGAAGCGCGAGAGCGCGGGCTTGTCACAATTACTATTCATCATGCGGCGATTCGTGAGATCGAACGGGAACAAGCGATTGCCGCGTGCTACAACCTTGATTTTTGCATCGCCACCCCCAGCATCGGTTTCACCGGCCCTATCACGGACCCCGCTCTTGCTACGGCCCAGGGGCTACTCGCCCGTCGCGCCGTGGGAAGCGCTGCCGCCACATATTTGTACGGCCATCTTGCCGCTGGAACACCACTGACGATAGGCGTGAGTTGGGGACGCACGATCGAACAAATGGCCTTGCATCTTACAGGCGTACGTAATCCTCAAGTTCGCTTCGTCTCGTTGCTTGGATCTCTTACACGCAACTCCGCATCAAATCCTTTCGAAGTTGTGCAAGCTCTCGCAGCCCGCACCGGAGGCGAGGGATACTTCCTCCCAGTCCCCTTCATTGCCGACACCCCGGCCGACCGCGACGTACTGATGTCGCAGCGCACGGTTCGGGAGGTGCTGGCGCTCGCTCGTGCTGCCGACTTGTATCTGATCAGCGTCGGTGAGCTCAGTGAGAGTGCTACCTTACGCCAGCAGGATATGCTTTCACTCGCGGAGCTCACGAGCGCACGTGCCGGCGGGGCAGTTGCTGATACGTTGGGTCAATTGTTTGACGCTGCTGGGCGGGTTGTGCCGCATCCGGTGAGCGATCGAATGCTCGCCGTTGATCTCGACGACCTTCGCGGCCGCGACGTGATCTTGCTGGCCGCGGGCATTGAAAAATTGGCGGCAATCGATGGATTGCTGCGCAGCGGGTTGGTACGAGGAATCATCATTGACGGGGATACGGCTGCTCTGCTGCCAAGTGCTCATGTATAATACCAGCCGACTTAACGATTGACCCATGCCCAAGCTCGATAAGCGATCGAATTGATCCGCTTCGGATCGCCTATCAGGAATAGCCAAGCTTCCTTGCACGCCGTGACGATGGCTTCGTAACTTTGCCAAACTCGCCAGCTAAGGTATCGTAGCATCCGTGTCCTGCCGCCAAAAGGTAAACAGCGCAGATACCCGGCGCTGATGGTGATGGTGATCCATGCCGGAGAGCGCGGGACGCCGAAACATCGCAGTAGGATCAACGGGAAGTTGATCACAGACCTACTCGTACGATCCCGCAAGGACGCCGTCGAAAAGCTCCAATGGTACGCCTGGAGGTGGAAGATTGAGCCGCATGCTGCGCAGGCACGTCCAGAACCACTCCACCAGTCCCGTTGGCCGGTTGCGCGCAACGACCGGGAAGGCGATATGGGCCTCTAACTTGCAACACCACACGATAGATAGGTCGAGCGCCACGCGTTCATCTCCCTGGCAGCCTTTCGTCAAAGCCAGCTTCAAGTCGCCATCATCGCGGCATAGGCTTCAACCCGGTGTTTAACTCACCGCGCTCAGTTCTCTCCTTCGAGTCGCCGTTGTCCGATTGACGATAGAGCTGCCGATGCCGCGCGTGTGAGCGTTCGAGATGAGTGCGCATAGCCCGAGCGGCTTGCTGCGGGTTTCCCGCGGTGAGGGCGTCAAGGACCGCCGCGTGCTCATCAGCGGAGTCGCCGCCCTCGGGGGTTGCGCCCACTTTGAAGTAGACGCGGTAGAGCGTCACATGGGCGTGCAGACCCGAGACCGCCCGCTGTAGCAAATGGCTCCCGGAGGCCTCGGCGATGAAGTCGTGGAAGAAGGCGTCCGCGGCGACGAGGGCCTGGTGGCGCCGATATTGGCCGCTGACGCTATCGTCGGCGACCTTGACCATACGCTCGACACTGGAGCGCAGGAGCTGCAGGTCCTCTGGCTGCAGCCGCTTCGTCGCCGCCCAGACAGCCTTCGGCTCAAGCATCAAGCGGAGCTCGAAGAGCTGGTTCATGTCCCTGAGGTCGGGGAGCGGCGCCACCGTGAAGCCCTGAAGGCTTCGCCTGGTGACCAAGCCCTCGGACTCGAGGCGGACGAGCGCTTCCCGCAGCGGGGTGTTCGACACTGCGAGCTCACGAGCGAGCTGATCGATATTCAACCGTGTCGAGGGGGCCAGCTTCAGATCCATGATCTGCTGTTTCACCACCTCGTAAACGCTGTCCGCCAGCACCTGCCGGGCGGGCAGGATCGGGTTGTCGGGGTTGCCGCCACGCGCGAGATCCCTGGCGCTCCGGCCGGCCAATCGCGAAGCAACGGCGCGGACGGCCTGCCTCTCCCGCTGCCCGTACTCCCCTCTCACCATGAAGCTTCCTCTGTCCGCGAGCAATCAGCGCTACACGGGTCCGCGCTATCTTGACACCTCCGACATCCCTTCGCAAAGTGGATCGTGCACGATGTTTGATTGCGAATATGCAATGTGCGGATATGGGTCGGAGGTGGCGACGAGGGAGGCAGGCTCGCGTATCATTGCTGCGCGGGCCTGGGTCTGTGATGTCCCGGTGCTCACACCGAGAACCGACGCCATCCAGTCGTTTCTTTCGCAGGAGATGATCTTCGTCGAGCTGACGACCCGGGACAGGATGAGCGGGAGGGGGTACGCCCACACCATCGGCAGCGGTGGGACCGCGGTGTTGGCACTCCTCGAGGACTACCTGCTCGACAAGCTGATCGATCTCGACGCCGCGAGCCTCGAGGCAATTTGGCGGCAGCTTCACGCGCTTTCCCGCTCGCTCATGGTGGGCCCGGCTGTACGAGCCCTTCGACCTCACCTGGCTGGAAGAGCTGATGGCGGCCGACGACGTCACGGCTCACGCGCTGCTCGCCGGTTCGACCTCGATCCCGATCGCCATGGGCGAGGAGCTGCATGTGAGCCTGGCGGCCGCGGTCCCAGACGGGCTCTGGGTAGAGTGGATTCCGCAACTCGGCCCCATCACGACCAGCCGGCTCGCCGTCGCAGAGGGTCGCGCCCATCCTTCGGCGATGGCCGGCATTGGGATCAGTCGAGACGACGAGGCGATCAGCCGCTTGAACGGCTCGTCATGAGGTTGCTGTAGCCGGCGCTTCTGGCAGGCGGCGGCTGAAATCGGAAGCGAGGAGGGAGAACCGAGGCCATTCATCCGACAAAGCCCGAATTCCACTGAGCCAAGGCGCCACCGTGCGCCATGAAGGGGGGTACATCCGCGATGAAGAAAAGCTTGCACTCACCGGGAGGACAGCGGAGGACGCGCGTGCCCGCCCTCCTCGCCGGCATCGGCTTTGCCGCGATGACGGTCGTGGCGGTGGCGGTGGCCTGCGCCGTGGCAGGTCCGCCGGCCAACGCACAGAGCTTCCCAAAATTGCCCAAGTCACAGATCAAGATCGCGCTCGTTCCCGGCGGCCCGAACGTCTACTTCGCGCCCTGGGCCGCGGCCGCCAAAGCCGAGTCGAAGGCCCTCGGGGTCACCGTGACCTACGTCGTGCCGCCGACCCCGACGTTCGAGCCTTCGGTCGAGATGAGCACGGTCGAGTCGCTGGTCGCCAAGGGCTACAACGGCTTCGCCATCTTTCCGGACGGTGAGGCGTCGATTGTGCCGCTCTATAATCGCCTCCGGGCCCGGGGCATCCCCGTCATCGACGTTGCCGGCTGCACGAGCGACCCCACGCCCGCCCTGCTTTGCTTCGGTACGAACGTCGAGGCTTCGGCGCAGTACGAAACCAAAGTCCTGACGAAAGCGATGGGCGGCAAGGGGAGCATCGCCTACCTGACCGGGCTGCTGACGGACGCCAACACCGCGCTGCGCGTGGACGGGGTGAAGGCCGGGGTGGCCGAGACCAGCGGCTTGGTCCATCTCGTCCAGATCGTCTCCAACATCGACAGCCCGAGCGCCGCGCCGCCGGCGGTCGAGAGTCTGCTGGCCTCGAAGGGCAGCGAGCTGACGGGGATGCTGGCGACCGACTATTACCCTTCGGTCGCCGCCGCCGCCGTGCTGAGCAAGAATCCGCAGTTCCGCCATATACTCTTCATCGGGCAGGATAACGACCCGACGGTGATGAACGCATTGGTGAAGCGCTATATCTACGGGACGATGTGGCAGAACTCCTACGGCCAGGGGGTCGTCGGCGCCCAGTGGATCTACAAGATCCTGGCGGATGGGTGCACGATCAACCCGAAGGCACCGTTCACCAAGGTCGGCAATACGAGCCGGTTCATCAACTCGGGATATTTCTTCGTTGGCCAGGACGTGGCGGCGCAGTACGCCGGGGGGATGGAGGACATTCCATCGAGCACGAAGAAGGTGCTCGGCGAGACCAACGAATTCCTGTCCTGCCCATAGAAGTGAGCCGGTAGAAGTGAGCCGGACGTCGCTGCCCGCGCGGTGGGTGCGAGGGGCTGCGGCGCCCGGTCACTCACGGCATCCTTCATGCAGCGGCTTTCGGCTGAAACCACAATCGCACGGACGGGAATGCGGAGGGGAGCGCCCGGGAAGTCGCATGGACGTTGCGTTGTGCTGAAGACGAAAGCGTAGCCGGGGTTGGCGAGGCCACCGGTCCGCGGAGGAGACGCCGGCTCCGGCTTGCGTGGGCGAGGCGTTCTCGCAAGCCTGCTCGGGCACCTCAGCGACGTCCTGCGCAGCCAGACGAGCGCCCTTGGGCTCATGATGCTCATCGCATTGACATGGACCGCGTTCACCACCATCGGCGGCAGCGGCTTCATCGGGAGCTTCAACCTCTACAGCATTGGCCAACTTGCCGCGCGCGATGCCGTGCTCGGCATGGCGCAGGCGATGCTCGTCGCCGCCGCCCGGATGAACTTGGCGGTCGGTGGTATCGGTGCGGTGTGCACCTCGCTCCTCGGCTACCTCCTTGTCTCCGTCGGCGCACCGCTTTGGCTCGCTCTCCTGCTGGTGTGCGTGGCCGGGGTGCTCGCGGCGTTGCTGATGGGTTTCGCCGAGCTGAAGACCGGGCTCTCCAGCTTCGTCGTCACGCTCGCCTTCCTCTCCGTCTATGGCGGTGGCGCGCTGCTTGCCACTGGTGGCCGCCAGTTCCAGATCACCTCCCGGGCGCTGAGCTGGCTCGGCAACGGCACCCTCGTCTTGGGCGCGATCTGCCCGCTCGTGGCCGTCGCCGTCGTCTGTGGCGGGCTCTGCTGGCTGCTCTATTTTCGCAACGGCCTGGGGTGGAAGATGCTGGCGGTCGGCGCCAACGAGCGGGCGGCGCGGGCGTCGGGGGTCAATGTCGGTCGGGTCGTGCTCGCCGCCTACGGGCTGTCCGGCCTGCTCTGTGCCGTCGCCGCGATCATGAACGCCTCCTACGAGCTCAACGTCAATGCAGGCTTCGGATCGGACTGGCTGCTGCCTTCGTTCATCGCCGCCGTGCTCGGGGGCGTAGCGCTGACCGGCGGCGAGGTATCGGTGGGCGGTATCCTGCTCGCTGCGCTCTTCTACGACAGCCTCCAATCGGGCCTCACAATCGTCAACGTACCAAGTTACTTCATCGAGCTTCCCCAAGGTCTCGTTCTCTTGGTGGCGGTGCTGCTCGATCAGGCGCGCCGGCGCCGGGCAAGGCCGCGCGAGCTGGCGCCGCCCGCCGAACCTGAGACGGCTTCGGTCCCTTCATGAAACGGCTCCTCAGCGTGCAATGGGCGCCGCTTTTGGCGGCGACCGCCATTGCCGGGATCGTGCTCAGCTTTACCACCAGGCAGTTCGGCACCGCCTTCAATATTTACACGATCCTGCAAACGACCGCGATCTACGCGGCGATCGGGCTGTCGCAGATGGTCGTGCTGGCCGTCGCCGACATGAGCCTAGCCGTCGGCGGCATTGCCGCACTGGTGACGATCGTCGTGGGGGGGCTCTACGAGGCGCAGCACTGGCCAATTGGCGCGGCGATCGTTGCGGGGATGGCGCTCGGGCTCTCCTGCGGGCTGGCGAACGGTCTCATTATCGCCGGGATGAATCTTTCAGGCTTCATCGTCACGCTCGCGACCGGCACCGCCTTCACCGGGATCGCCTACGGCGTGACCAGCTCGATCCCCTACTCGGAGATCCCCTCAGTGCTGGTGAGCCTGGGCCAGGGGAGAGTTTCGTTCTTCTCCTACTTGCTGCTGCCGGCGATCGCGATGACGGTTGCCGTTGGCGCCGGCTTCCGGTGGCTCCCGATCGGCCGCTCGCTCCTGGCGGTCGGCGGCAACCGGGAGGCGGCACTCCTTTCGGGGATCTCCCGCGCGCGCGCGATCATCGTTGCCCATGCGCTGTCCGGACTGCTCGCCGCGATCACGGCGGTGATGTACATTGGGGTGCTGCAGAGCGCGACCCCGGCGACGGGGGGCGAGTGGCTGATCATTTCCTTCGCCGTCCCGATCATCGGCGGCACGGCACTGATCGGCGGCGAGGCGCCTGCCTCGGGCTGCTTCGTCGCCGCGTTCGTGCTCGCGG
>JASHVY010000576.1 GCA_030044345.1 Acetobacteraceae bacterium
GTGCGGCCCGCCCCGAAGGCATTGAAGGTAATCAGCGTGTATGTGTCCTTCACGCCCGGAATGCCCTGAATGCGCTCGGTGACGAAGCGGCCGATATCGGCATCCGGATCGAGATAGAATTTGCCGAGCAGGTCGTACTGCCCGGAGGTCGAGTAGAGTTCCGAGAGTTCCTCGATCTCGTCCGCAGCACGCTCGGCAACGCGATAGGCCGTTCCCATATCGCATTTGATCTGAACGAAGATCGCCCGCATCGCGTTTCTCCTCGTGTCCTGCCCTCGCAGTTCGCCGCATTTCGCGACGAACGGAGAGGATCAGCAGGCCACGGAAAACAAAAAGCAAGTGCCCCGATCCGCCAGAAGCCATATGGATCCAAATCCGCTGTCATCATGCCACGAGCGTGGGCACATCGCCCAGGTGTGAGGCGGCCAAGTTTGAGGCGGCCAAGTTTGAGGCGGAGTGCGTGACGATCGGGCGCGAGCCGCCTATGGTCCGCGGGGAAGAGAGCTGCAAGGCGGAGGAAATCGTGGAGCTTGCAAAGGCGCACAAGGCGCGCGTGGTGTCCCGCCCGGGCGGCCGGATCCTTGCCGATGCTCTGGTGGCGCAGGGCATCGACCATGTCTTCGAGGTGCCGGGCGAGAGCTATCTCGACGTGCTCGATGGCCTCTATGCCGTGCGCGACAAGCTGCAGCTCATCACCTGCCGCTTCGAGGCCGGAGCGGTGAACATGGCAGAGGCATTCGGCAAGCTTACGGGCCGGCCGGCGGCGGCGATGGTGACGCGCGGACCGGGGGCGTGCCATGGCGCGATCGGCGTTCACATTGCAATGCAGGATTCCACGCCGCTTCTGCTTTTCGTCGGCCAGATTCCGTCCGACCAGACCGACCGGGAGGCGTTCCAGGAGATCGATTATCGTCGCATGTTC
Organism: Acetobacteraceae bacterium; assembly: GCA_030044345.1. Classification (GTDB taxonomy): domain Bacteria; phylum Pseudomonadota; class Alphaproteobacteria; order Acetobacterales; family Acetobacteraceae; genus JAKAWQ01. The sequence continues at coordinate 923 of JASHVY010000576.1, forward strand.
GGCTCCGTCGCGAAATGGGTCACCCAGATCGACCATGTGGGGCGGATACCGGAAATCGTCGCGCATGCGGTGGATATCGCCGTTTCGGGCCGCCCGGGGCCGGTGGTGATCGCGCTGCCGGAGGATATGCAGCGCCAGACCGTCGAAGTGCCGGATATCGGCCCGGCCACGATCACGCCGCCTCGGCCCGATCCGGCCGCGCTCGTGAAGCTCTCGGCGCTGCTCGCGCGGGCCCGCAAGCCGCTCGCGCTGCTTGGCGGCTCGCGCTGGAGCGAGGCGGGACGCGCGGCGATCCGCAGCTTTCTCACGCGTCACGAATTGCCGGTGACGGTCGGGTTTCGCCGCCAGGCGCTCTATGACGGAACGTTCGATAATTTCGTGGGCGATCTTGGCGTCGGCGCCGATCCGGCGCTGATCGCCAAGGCAAAGGAAGCGGACCTCGTGCTGGCGATCGGCGCCCGGCTCGGCGAGGCGACGACGCAGGGCTACACGCTCTTCGAGCCGGCGGGCGGTGTGCCCATCGTGCACATCTATCCGGATGGCGGTGAGATCGGACGCGTGTTCCGCCCCACGCTCGGAATCGTTTCTGACTTGAATACATTCGCCGAAGCCGCCGCGTTGATCGATCCTCCGCGCATCGGGTGGCGGGCGTGGACGCAAGAGCTCCGCGCGCTGCGCGAGGCCGGCCGAGAGGTTCCGGACTATCCGGGGCCGCTCAATCTCGGCACGGTGATGCGCGAGCTCGAAACGCTGCTCGCTCCGGATGCGATCGTCACCACGGATGCCGGCAATTTCGCGACCTGGGCACCGCGCTTCATCAATTTCGGAGAACGTCAGAGCTATATCGGCCCGTGCAACGGGGCGATGGGCTACGCGGTGCCGGCCGCGGTGGGCGCGAAGATTGCTTTCCCCGAGCGCATGGTGGTGGCGACCGTGGGCGATGGTGGTTTCCTGATGACCGGGCCGGAGATCGCAACCGCCTTTCACCACGGTGTGGCGCCGATTGTGCTCGTCTTCAACAACCAGATGTACGGCTCGATCCGCATGCACCAGGAACGGCATTTCCCCTGCCGGGTGTCAGGGACGGCGCTCACCAACCCCGATTTCGCGCGCTTCATCGAGGCGTTCGGCGGCCATGGCGAAGTGGTGACGGAAACGGCAGGCTTCGCGCCCGCCTTCCGCCGCGCGGTCGAAAGCGGCCGGCCGGCCGTGATCGAGCTCGTCACCAACCCCGAGCAGATCACCACGCGCGCGACGATCGCGGATTTGCGTGCCGCGACCAAGGCACCGAAAGCCGCTGCGAAGCCCCGCCGTCAGCCGGTGCAGAAACGCAGCCAGGGCAATCCGCGCCGCGGTGCCGCTTCCGCGCTTGCCTCTCCATCGCTCAGCCCCATCTCTGCGCCGCGAGAATGAAACGGAGACGGCGATGGCCGAAGCCGACGACCCGAAAGTCACGCTGCTCGGCCGGGTCAAGGAGAAGCTGATCGAGCGCAAGCAGGAATGGGCGCGCGAGGGACGGCTTCTCACCGGCACCTGGGCTTCGCCCGAACAGCGCCTGCCGCCCGGCCAGCGTCTCGTCAGGGATTGGCCCGTGCTCGATCTCGGTGTGCAGCCGAACGTGCCCCTTTCCCATTTCCGCCTGGACCTCGATGGTGCGGTGGAAAACAAGGCGCGCCTCTCATGGGAGGCGTTTCTCGCCCTGCCGCAGGTCGAGAGCGTTTCGGACATGCATTGCGTGACCCAATGGTCGCGCTATGACAATCACTGGAAAGGCGTGGCCGCGCATACCCTCGTCGCGCTCGTAAACCCGACGGCGGAGGTACGGCATGTGATCTTCCATTCCCATGACGGCTATACGACCAATGTCCGGCTCGACCAGTTCGACCAGCCGGACGTCTTTCTCGTGCACCAATGGGAAGGCAAGCCCATCCCGCGCCAGCACGGCGGTCCGCTGCGCATTCTCATTCCGCGCCTCTATCTCTGGAAATCCGCGAAATGGATCCGGCGGATCGAATTCGCCGTTGCCGACCGCCCCGGTTTCTGGGAAGTGCGGGGCTACCACAACAATGCCGATCCCTGGCTTGAGGAACGCTACGGGTAGAGCGGATCGCGCCTGACTGGAATCGCGTAGCGATCCGGGGGCGCGTTGAATCCGCTCGGCAAAACAACGCTAGAGTGTGTTCAGTCAGGCTGAACGCGCTCTAGCCAGAAGGGCGCGCTTCTTCGCCCGCCTCAGCCCGGCTGAACCTCGGCGAGCGCTGCAGGTTTTGGGCCGCCGGCCATCCAGTCGAGCAGTTGGACGGTATGAATGACGGGCAGGCGGCCGGACGTGAGCTGAGTGATGCAGCCGATATTGCCGGCGGCGATCACCGCAGCGCCGGTTTCCTCGAGATGCGCGAGCTTCCGTGCGCGGAGTCTTTGGGCGATCTCGGGTTGCAGCAGGTTGTAAGTGCCGGCCGAGCCGCAGCAGAGATGCGCCTCGCGCGGCTCGACGAGCGTAAAGCCGGCACGCGTGAGCAGTGCCTTGGGCTCGGCGGTGATACGCTGGCCATGCTGGAGACTGCAGGCGGCGTGATAGGCGATCCGGATGCCGGAGGCAGGCCGGATTGGCTCATAGCCGAAACGGTGCAGGAACTCGCTGATATCCATGGCGAGCCCGGCGATCTTCTCCGCTGCGTCATGTTCTGGCGAAGTGCGCAGCAGGAACCCGTAATCCTTGAGCATCGTCCCGCAGCCGGAGGCGGTGACGATGATCGCATCGAGCCCGCCGCCCGCGATCTCGGCCTGCCAGGCACGGATATTCGCGCGTGCCGCTTTCAGCGCCTCTTCGTGCCTTCCCATGTGATGGACGAGCGCACCACAACAACCGGCCCCCTTCGCCACCACGACTTCGACGCCGAGCCGTGTCAGCAGCCGGATTGTCGCGGCGTTGATCTCTGGGTCGAGCACCTGCTGCGCGCAGCCCGCGAGCAGCGCGACACGGGCGCGCCTTGTTCCTTGCGCCCCATGGGTGCGCGGGGCGTCCGTGGGGCTGGGCGGTGGCAGGCGGGGAGGGACAAGATCGAGCATCGCCCTCAGGCGCGCGCCGAACGTCGAGCGCGCGGGAAGCAGGGCACGGAATGGCCGCGTCAGCCGTGCCGCGCGCAGGGCTTGGCGAAAGAGCCGCGGCCGCGGCAGGATCATGGCGAGCAACGCGCGCAATGCCCTCTCCGCGGCCGGGCGGCGATAGGTGCGCTCGATATAGGTACGCGCGTGATCGACGAGGTGCATGTAATGCACGCCCGAAGGACATGTCGTCATGCAGGCGAGGCAGGAGAGGCATCGATCGACATGCCGCACGACATCCGGGCTCGCCGGCCCGCCCTGCTCCAGCATCTCCTGCATCAGATAAATGCGCCCGCGCGGGCTATCGAGCTCGTCCCCGAGAAGAACGAAGGTCGGGCAGGTCGCAGTGCAGAAGCCACAATGAACGCAGTGGCGCAGCACCTCGTTGGAGGCGGCGATATCGGGATCGGCAAGCTGGGCAGTCGTGAACCGTGTCTGCATGGATGATTACGAATTGAGGATGGACCGCGGAACCTCGCGGCGCAGCAACGTTCGCAAGCGCTCCGGCGTGAGGCCGCGGATCGCCCCCGGAGACGAACGGCCGAGATACATGAGCACCATCGCGCGAAGCTCCTGGTCGGCTTGCCGCCCGAGACAAGCGGGCACGAGGCCGCGCATCTGCGCGGACGTCAGTCCGGTGATGCTCTCGGGCAGAAGGGCGCGAACCGTTTCCGGAGAGAGGCTCTGTTTTGCCGCGCTCGGAACGAGCGCGAAGAACGCGATTCCGCTTACGAAAAGAAAAATCGCGGCACCGAGAAAGCCGCCGGTGATGATCGGCCTCTGCGGATAGGGATCGACGGCAAACGTATAGACCAGCAGCACACCGACCGTGAGAAGAGAGATCGTGATGAGCACGCGGGCCAGGGGCCTATTGTCGCTCCGCAAGCGGTACAGCGCGACCGTGTCGCAGCCGAAACCGGCGATCAGCGCGAGAAAGATCGGCCAGCAAAGAGGTGTCATCAACAGGATTCAAACCCCGGCATACATGCGCCCGGGATTGAGAATTCCGTGCGGATCGAAGGCAGATTTCACCCGGCGGGTCAGGCGCGCAAGCACCGGCGATGGTGGCGGCAGGACATCTAGACCCACGCGCAGCGTCTCGGGCGCGCGAAGCAGCATCCAGGTGCCGCCTGCCGCCGTGACCGCCGCGATGATGGCCTGGTGGCCGGAGGCTTCGGCAGGGGCCGCGATCCACACCAGCCCGCCGCCCCAATCCAGGAACCAGCGCGCGTCTGTCACGGCGAGGGCGCGGACGAGGCCGGGGGCCGCGGAAGGACGGACGGAGACGCGCCAGACGGCGTCTTCCTCGCCGGCAGTCAGCGGCACGGCATCCCGGACAGCCCGCCAGATGGCGCGGCTTGCTTCATCCTCCACCAAGCGGGGCTGGCCAAAGCGACTGAGCTCGCCGGCAAGGCGCCCGGCGCGGTAAGCGACGCTCGAGGCGAAGTTCTCGATCCGCGCGAGCGCCACGCCCTCGCCCACGGCGCCCAGTTCCGGCACAAGCGCAGCGGCGGCGGCCGGCAGATAGGCTGCGCCTGAGACCCCGTAGGGCGAACCGAGCGAGGCGGCGAGCGCCGCCACCCCCTGCGCGGGATCGAGATGGGGAACGGCAATCGTGGCTGTGCTTTCCGGCGCCGGCAAAACCTTGAGCGTGATTTCGGTCATCACCGCAAGCGTGCCGAAGCTGCCGGCCAGCAGCTTGCAGAGATCGAGCCCGGTCACGTTTTTGAGCACACGGCCACCCGAATGGATGATCGTCCCTTCGCCGTTCACCGCGCGCGCGCCGAGCACATGATCGCGCATTGCGCCGCCGGCGATGCGGCGTGGGCCGGAGAGATTGGCCGCGACCATGCCGCCGAGCGTGGCAGGCGCGGTGGTGCCGAGCAACCGGCCAAGATCCGGCGGCTCGGCGATCAAATGCTGGCCGTGCTCGGCGAGTGCCGCCTCGATCACCGGCAACGGGGTTCCGGCGCGGGCGGAGATCACGAGTTCCGCCGGCGAATGGAGCGTGATGCCCGAGAGGTTGCGCGTCGAAAGGCCGCGCGCTGCCTGCACGGGGCGCAGCATCGCCCGCTTGCCGCCATTGCCGGAGATGCTCAGCGGCTCGCGCGCAGCGACCGCGGCCGTGATGGCCGCGACGATGCCCGCATCGTCCTCGGGCGCCTCGGCCTCGCTCATGCCGCCTTGAGAACCGGTGGGGGCGCGAGCGGGAAAACCTTGCTCGGGTTGAGCAACCAGTCAGGATCGAAAGCCGATTTGATGCGCCGCTGCTGATCGAGGTCGGAAGCAGAGAACTGAACCGGCATCAGATCCCGCTTCTCGATCCCGACCCCATGCTCACCGGTGAGGCAGCCGCCCACGGCCACGCAGAGCTTGAGGATTTCGGCACCGAACGCCTCCGCCTTGGCCAGGCTCGTCGCATCATTGGCGTCGAACATGATGAGCGGATGCAGGTTGCCGTCCCCAGCATGGAAGATATTGGCGACCGCGAGCCCATACGCCCGGCTCATCTCGCCGATCCGCCCGAGCACCGCGGGGAGTTGGGATGTCGGGATGACCCCATCCATGCAGAGATAATCGGGGCTGATGCGCCCGATCGCGCCGAAGGCCCCCTTGCGGCCTTTCCAGATCGCCGCCGATTCCTCAGGCGTGGCCGCGACCTTCAGGCTGAGCGGATCGAAGCGGCGAATGATCGCCTCGAGCCGGCCCAGCAGCGCATCCTGCTCGGCTTCGCTCCCCTCGACCTCGACAATCAGCATCGCCTCGGCATCGAGCGGATAGCCCGCATGGGCGAAAGCCTCGCAGGCATGGATGGCGGGCTTGTCCATGAATTCGAGGGCGACCGGAATGACGCCGGAACCGATGATCGCCGCGACCGCCGCGCCGGCAACCTCGTTCGAGGCGAAGGCGGCAAGCATCGCGCGGGCGCCCTCCGCGGCACGGAGGATGCGCACCGTCACCTCGGTGACGATGGCGAGCTGGCCTTCGCTGCCGACGAGGATGCCAAGCCAGTCATAACCGGCCGCATCGAGATAGGCTCCGCCCAGCGTGACGATTTCGCCCTCGATCGTCACGATTTTCAGGCCGAGCACATTGTTGGCCGTGACACCGTATTTCAGGCAATGGGCGCCGCCCGAGTTCATCGCGATATTGCCGCCGATCATGCAGGCGAGCTGGCTTGAAGGAT
>JASHVY010000577.1 GCA_030044345.1 Acetobacteraceae bacterium
GTGCTCGCTCCAGAAATGGAGCTCGCCCACCGGCTCGCCGGCTGCGATCGGCGTGCCGTCCGAGAGCAGAAGGCCACGCCAGGCCTTCTCCCGTGAAAGGCGAAGGATGCAGAGCGGATCGTCGGTGAATTCGCGGATTCCGTAATGGCAGCGAAGCGCCGCATCAACCTGGCGCACGATGCCGGCTACCGGATCGAACCGCCGACGCCGTGGGACCCTGGCTGGCGCTATCCGGGTGGAAGAGGACGAAGCGGAATAGGGCGCCGCCACCCGCAACTGGGGGGCCGAGGCCGCCCCGGCCGCGAGGCCGTCCTCCGGGGGCACCTATCGCTCCCATCCATGGGCAGGGACGGGGCCTGGCCGCCTGCCCAACCGCCACAGCCGAGAAAGAGGCCCCTGCCGCACATGCCGCATGCCGGGTTTCGCCCTTGCCGGTTCGAAGCAATTCGAAGCAAACGGTAATCGAGAGCGCTGGCAATTGTCACGCGACGAGGCGGCACCCCTGCCATGGGCCGCTCTGCGAAATGCTAGATCAATATGGCTTCTGGTGGATTGGGGCACCCCGCGACGGGGTCCCCGCCGACTTGTCGGCGGGGACCCTGAACGTGTTCGCGGGGACCCCGACGCGGAGCGATCCGCCAAAGCCCAAGGGGAGGCCATCAAATTGATCGAGAAAATAAAGCCAGAGCGTGATGACCGAAGGTGGACTCACCGGAGGTCCGAATCACGCGAGAAAACAATGACCAAGAGCGGGATGGGTGAGCGCTAGCCAGCTAGCGATCTCATCCCGTTCTCGTGTCCCGATTCCGAAGTCCGTCGCAGTGGACTGCAGACGGAATCGGGACACTCGCTCTTTGTTTTTCGTGGCCTGCTTATCCTCTCCGTTCGCCGCAAAATGCGACGAACTTCGAGGGCAGGACACTAGGCCAGGCGGCGTTCAGCCAGGCCAGTCGAGCCGCGGCTCGGTCCGCGCCGGGCGAGAAGGCTGCTCATTCCCGCGTCTGTTACCCAGGGGGGTGTTGCCCAGGGGCGAGAAGACACGCGGGTCCGGCGCGTCCTCTGGTGCCGTCTCCGGCATGGAGGCTGGGGCGCTCCTTCTCGGGCCAGGGGGCGCGGGAGGGATGGGCGGCCTCGTATATCCCGCCGTCGGGCGGGGGGCTTGCGTGCCGAGATGCGTCAGATCCTCGCCATAGCCCCCGTCGGCGAGCGGCTCGGGCAAACGGAGCGCGAGCCCGCGAATCTCCGCCTGGATCTCGTCGAGCCGAGCCTCCACCCCCTCAAGCCGGCCTTTCACCCCGAAGACGCTGAACGGCATCAGCAGGAAGGCGAGGAGATAAAGGATGCCAGGCACGAGGACGACGAAGGGAAGCCACCAGGGCACCCAGTCAGGCAGCGAGAACGGCAGGGTCATCATTATCCTTTATAGCAGGGCTGCGAGCCGGCCGCGAAGCCGCCGGGGTCCCCTTTGGATCTCGGGTCCTCGCGACGGAAGGACGGCTGGATTTCCCGAAATGCCCATGCCAATCCTGCGTGCCGACGCCAATCTGCCTTGACTGTCCTGCTGATATCCCCGCGCATTCCCATGAAGCTTCTGATTCCCGGCCCCGTGATGACCCGCGCCGAAGTTCGCGCCGCGCTCGCGCATGATTTCGCGCCATGGGATCGCGACTTCTATCCGATCTATGCCGGAATCCGCGAGCGGCTGCTCCCGATCGCCGGCGTAGGCACGGATACGCATGCGAGCCTGCCCTTGCAGGGCTCGGGCCATTTCGTGGTCGAAGCCGCGATCCGCACCTTCGTGCCGCGCGGCGGAAAAATCCTCGTGCCGATGACCGGGGGCTACGCGACCCGTCTCGCCCGTCTTGCCCGCGCGTGCGGGCGCGAGGTGGTGAGCCTGCCCGTCGGCGAGAGCGAGCGGGCCGATCCCCGCGCCGTGGCGTCTTTGCTTGCTGCGGACCCGGCCATCGGCCATCTCGCCTTCGTTTATAGCGAGACCAGCACGGGCGTGGTGCATGATGCGGCAGCGATCAGCACGGCCGCCCGCGTTGCGGGGCGGCGCGTGATCATCGACGCGGTCTCGGCCTTCGGCGCGCTGCCGCTCGATCTAGCGGCGATGCCGGAGGTGGATGCCGTTCTCTTCACGGCGAACAAGTGCCTTGAAGCCGTGCCGGGCCTTGCCTTCGCAATCGCACCCAAGGCGCGGCTCATCGGGCGGGCCGGGGCGGCGGAGAGCTGGTGCCTCGACCTTGCGGATATCTATGCGCATGCCGAGAAGTTCGGTGCCGGAAGTTTCCGTTTTACCCCGCCCGCCCAGGTGCTCTATGCATTCTTGGCGGCGCTCGAGATCTTTGCCGCGGAAGGGGGGCCAGCCGCAAGGCTTGCCCGCTATCAGGCCAATCTCCGCGTACTCTATGAGGGGGTGCAGGCGATCGGCCTCACGCCCTATCTGCCGCTTCCCTTGCAGGGGCCGATCGTGATGAACGTGCTCGCCCCGGATGATCCGCGCTGGGACCTGCTTTCCTTCGTGGAGCTTCTCAAGCAACGAGGCTTTCTCATCAGCAATTTCTATGACACTGCCCTGCCAAGCTTCCGCGTCGGCCTGATCGGCGCGCTCGGCACGGAGGATTATCGCGCCGCCGTTGCCGCGATGGATGATGCGCTCGATGCGCTCGGCATCCGCAAGCGCAAGGCTGTTTGAGGATGCCGGACGATCTCGAGATTGCCCGCCGCGCCCGGCTTCGGCCGATCGCGGAGATCGCGGCGATGGCCGGCATCCCGGCCGAGGCGCTCGAGCCCTATGGACGGTTCAAGGCGAAGATCGGGTTCGATTTCATCGAAAGCCTTGCGAACCGGGAGGATGGGGCGCTGGTGCTGGTCACCGGCATCAACCCGACGGCTGCCGGCGAGGGCAAGACCACCACCGGAATCGGGCTTGTCGATGCGCTGAATGCGATCGGCAGGCCCGCCATACTCTGCCTGCGCGAGCCGAGCCTCGGGCCCTGTTTCGGGGTCAAGGGCGGGGCGACCGGTGGGGGGCGCGCGCAGATCGCGCCGATGGAGGAGATCAACCTCCATTTCACCGGCGATTTCCACGCCATCACCGCTGCCAACAATCTGCTGGCGACGATGCTCGACAATCACCTTCATTACGGCAATGCGCTCGGTCTCGATGCGCGGCGGATCTTGTGGCGCCGGGCGCTGGACGTGAACGATCGTAGCCTGCGCGCAACCGTCATCGCCCTTGGGGGCAATGGACCGGTGCGGGAGGATGGGTTCGACATCACCGCCGCCTCCGAGGTGATGGCGCTCTTCTGCCTTGCCCGCGACCTTCCCGATCTCGAGGCGCGGCTTGCGCGCGTTGTCGTGGCCGAGCGACGCGACGGCAGCATGGTCACGGCGCGCGATCTTCACGCCGATGGCGCGATGGCGGCGTTGCTGCGCGATGCGCTGATGCCGAACCTGGTGCAGACACTGGAGGGGTCACCCGCGCTCGTGCATGGTGGTCCCTTTGCCAATATCGCCCATGGCTGCAATTCGGTGATGGCGACGCGGCTCGGCCTCAAGCTCGCGCCGATCGTCGTCACCGAAGCGGGGTTCGGCGCCGATCTGGGCGCGGAAAAATTCTTCGACATCAAGTGCCGTCTTGCCGGCCTGACGCCCGCAGTGGCAGTCGTTGTCACCACCGTGCGTGCGCTCAAGCTGCATGGCGGCGCGGCGAAGCGAGCACTGGAGACGGAGGATGTCGGCGCGGTCGAGCGCGGCATCGCGAATCTCGCCCGGCATGTCGAGAACGTGAAGAAATTCGGCGTGCCCGTGCTCGTCGCGCTCAACAGCTTCACCTCCGACACGGCGGCGGAGATCGGTGCGGTCAAGCGCGCCATGGCAGCGCGCGCGGTGGAGACGGCGCTCTGCACCCATTGGGCCGATGGAGCGGCCGGCGCAGCGGGGCTGGCACGGGCTGTGGTTGCAAGGCTTGAGGAGGGCGGCACCCGCTTTGCGCCGCTCTATCCTGATGACTTGCCGCTCGCGGAAAAGATCCGGGTCGTGGCCCGTGAAATCTATCACGCCAGCGATATCGAGATCCCGCCCGCAGTGGCACGCCGGCTCGCTTCCTTCGAGGCGGCAGGGTTCGCGAAGGTGCCGGTCTGCATCGCCAAGACGCAGTATAGTTTCAGTGCCGATCCTACGCGGCTTGGCGCGCCTGAAGGGCATGTGCTGCCGATCCGGGCCGTGCGGCTCTCGGCGGGGGCCGGTTTCGTCGTCACGCTCGCCGGCGAGATCCTGACCATGCCGGGCCTGCCGCGCGTTCCGGCGGCAGAGCAGATCGGGCTGGGACCGGACGGGAGGGTGAGCGGCCTCTTTTAGATCAATATGGCTTCTGGTGGATCGGGGCACCCCGCGTCGGGGTCCCCGCCGACTTGTCGGCGGGGTGCCCCGAACGTGTTCGCGGGGACCTCGTCGCGGGGTGCCCCGATCCACCAAGTCCATGAAATTGATCGAGAAAATAAAGCGCAATTTTCCCCAAGCGATGCATCCGACTTATAGTTTATTTGGCAGAAACAGCACCGAGAAAATCCGCGCCATCGAGATGGGGAACGATCCAATGAATGACGAAAAGGAAAAGCGAGAGGGCGGATGTGCCTGTGGCGCGATGCGGTACCGGCTCGAAACGGCGCCGATGTTCGTGCATTGCTGCCATTGTCGCGATTGCCAGCGCCAGACGGGAAGCGCTTTCGTGCTCAATGCGCTGATCGAGACGGATCGGATGGCCCTGCTCGCAGGGAATCCGGAGCCGATCTCCGTTCCCACGGACAGCGGCCGCCCGCATCGCATCTTCCGATGCCCTGACTGCCAAACCGCTCTCTGGAGCGAGTATGGCGGACGCGCTGCGCTTCGCTTCGTGCGGGTGGGCACGCTCGATGACCCGACGGCGCTCCAGCCCGATGTGCATATCTTTACCCGTTCGAAGCTGCCCTGGGTGACGTTGCCGGCCGGTGCCCCCGCATTCGAGGTCTATTACGATTCGCGGCAGCTCTGGCCCGCAGCGAGCCTGGAACGGCGCCGTGCCATTCTGGGTGGATGAGGTAGATTAACGTGCAAAAGCGACGACGCTCTCAAGCTGTGCGGACCAGCGGAACTGATCGATCGGCGTCGCCGCGAGAATCTGATAGTCAGCGTCACGCAAATACCGTGCGTCTCGTGAGAGAGTCGCTGGATTGCAGCTCACATAGATGATGCGCGGCACCCCGCATGCGGCCAGCGCCACCATCTGCGGCGCGGCGCCGATATAGGGTGGATCGAGCACGACGGCCGACGCGCCGCCCAGCTCCTCCGCGCTCAGCGGCTGGCCGGCCAGGTCACGAGGAATGGCCGTGATCCGCCGGCCGGCCGCGGCGCGCCGCAAAGACGCCACGGCAGGATCATCGCCCTCATACGCGATGACATGGGCCCGCTCGGAAAGCGGGAATGTCAGCGTACCGCAACCGGCGAACAACTCGACGATGCGGGCCCGCGCTGGAAGAGATTGCGGCAGGCTCGCGAGAACGGCGGCGACGATCGCCGCCTGCCCCTCGGGTGTGGCCTGGAGAAAGGCGCCGGGCGGCGGGAAAACGGAGACCCCGGAAAGAGAGATCACCGGCGGGCGCAGCAGGCACACGGGCTCGGGCATGTCTTTGCCGCGCGCCCAGGAAATGCGCGCAAGGCCGTAAGCATCGGCGAAGCGTGTCAATGATGTGCGATCGGACGTGGTGAGTTCGCCATCGGTGCGGAGCAGCAAGTCCGCACCATTCTCGAGCAGGTTCAGGATCGCCGAACCGTTTCGCCGCAGTGCCGTCAATGGGGCGAGGGCCAGACGCAGCGGCGCGATCAGTTCGGCAAGGGAGGGTTCCAGCACAATACAAGCCTGGAGATCGACGATATCGGCGCTGCGGCGCCGATGCAGCCCGACTTGCACCGCCCCCGCAGCGCGCCGCGCCGCCAGATCCACCCGCCGCCTGCTGCCGGGCCGGCTCTGTGAGACGGGTGCGACCGGCACGTCGGGGAAGCCGGCGCGCACCAGGGCCGTGCGCAGCAGGCTGGACTTCCATGCGGCATAGGCATCGTCGCGCCAGTGTTGAAGCGCGCAGCCGCCACAAGCGCCGAAATGCGGGCAGGGTGGCGATACACGTTCGGGGCTTGGCTCCAGGATGGTGATAGGCTCGGCTGCCCAGCCTTCGCCGCGCAGGGCTGTCGTGCGCGCTTTGACAAGCTCCCCGGGCAAGGTTCCCGCGATGTAGAGCTTCGTGCCGTCCGCGTGCACGGCAATGCCATCGCCGTCCGCCCCGATCCGGTCGATACGAACTTCAGTCGCCGTCACCGCGTGTTCCGGTCGCTTCGCACGCGATCCGAGACCGGATATGTCGGTGCCGCGTGATTTCCGAAGCGCTTTCCGTTTCCCACTTGACACCCCTCGCAGGGTCATGCCCAAATCCCTATCGGATGACTAGATATTTATGGATGCGCGTCGCCCCAGCGGGAGAAGGTCTGTTCGTGTAGGATCGGCGCGAGGAAACATGCCGATGCCGCCACCTTCGCTCTGCTGCCCGCGTGCTCCCCGATATTCGGAAGCGCCCGGAATAGAACGCTCCTGGCATCGACCCTTCGGCGCGTTGGGCAAAGAAAAGGACAATGGATATGACTTATGAAACAATCCAGGTCACGAAGCTGACACCGCATCTTGGTGCCGAGATCGCCGGCATCGATCTCAGCGGCGCACTGAGCAACCGGGAAATCGACGAGTTGCATTCCGCTCTCGCCGAGCATCAGGTGATCTTCTTCCGCGACCAGAAGCTGGATTACGGTAGCGCAAAAACACTCGGCCGCTATTTCGGGGAGCTGCATATTCATCCCAATACGCCCGGCCCCGAAGGCCATCCGGAAGTCCTGCCCATTCATGCAGACGCGAACAGCAAGCGCGTCGCCGGCGAGCGCTGGCATTCAGACGTTTCGTGCGATCTGGAACCACCTCTCGGCAGCATCCTCTATCTTCATACCGTGCCGCCCGTCGGCGGCGATACCTTGTTCGCCAGCCAGTCCGCGGCGTACGATGCGCTCTCCCCGCGCATGAAGACATATCTGGAAGGGTTGACGGCCTTCCATGACGGCGGCCCGACCTATCGTGCGACCAACGCCATTCTCGGCATCCCGGAGACCGGAAAGATCTATCCAAACGCGGTGCATCCGGTGGTGCGCACCCATCCTGTGACGGGGCGCAAGGCACTCTTCGTCAATCGTGGGTTCACCATTCGCATCAATGAACTGCCGGAAGACGAAAGCCGTGCCGTTCTCCACTTTCTTTTCGAGCACAGCACGAAGCCGGACTTCCAGGTACGTTTTCGCTGGCATCCGCACTCAGTCGCGTTTTGGGACAATCGCGCGGTCCAGCATCTCGCGGTGTGGGACTATTTTCCCCAGACTCGGTCGGGATTCCGCATCACGATCAAGGGCGATCGGCCATTCTGAGTCCCCCAAGGTCCGCGCGTGCTTCCGCCGGGACGCTTATGGCGCTTGTTTCGTCTTGGAGCACCCAACGCCCGATAGGCCTGCCGGTCCTCGCGTCGATGGTCCATTGCAGCGAAACGATGAGTCGCTCGGGGGCTCTGATGAGTTGGGTCGTCTCACGAGCGAACTCACACAGGCGATCCGTGCTAAGCAGCGCGGTCATTGGTCGTGCCTCCCCCTATCGATGGGAGACATCAAAGCGTAACGATCGCTGAGGCGCTGTGACCTGCGTTACGCCGGAATTGGGTTCTAGTTGGCGTTGCCCCAGACGCGAACCCCGTTGGAGCCTGTGCAGTAGCAGGCAGTCCCGGGCGGCACCGGGGTCTCCATCGGGCATACATTGGCCCCCGCGTAGCAGGACTGCGCGGGCGCCGAGGAAGGTGATCCGGGCTGGTAGGGGGCATAACCCGAGGGCGGGGGGTGGAGCGTAGTAGGCCGGAGGCGGCGGATAGGCCGGGGCCGGGTAGACATAGACCGGGGGCGGCGGTGGGTAGTACGGCCACGGGGCGACGAAGAAGGGCACACCGAAACCGATCCAGACCCCGGCCCGGGCCAGCCCGGGAAGCGCAAGCAGGATGAGCGCACCTATGCCGGCGGCCGCGAAGGCCAGCAATCTGAGTACGTGCTGCCGGGGAACACGTTGCATCATAATAACTTTACCCGAATCCTGTATCAGAATTATGTCACCCTGTTGAGCCTCCTCAAGCTGCCCAAGTGAGCGGAAGGGGCAGCGGGCAGACGCGCTGTCAGTGCGATGTCTGCGTGCGATCGGCCAAAGCGGTTCTGGTGTCGTCTCGAGATCCAGACGCTCGCCTCCCCGCGACGCTCCACCCATTCCGTCGTCACAAAATGCTTTGAAATGCACGGACATCTACGCAAGTCAGGTAGGATAATCTGGCGGAACTGCTTGTAGAAACGCGATTAAGCTCTTCGTCGGCACGGAAGCGGCCAAATCTTCCATGACGGCTCGGAACGTTAAGGCCGCGATGGCCCTGCGACCGAGAAGGCTTGAGAACATTTCATGGACAAATCCCCTACGCGATGGGGCCGTCGCAGAGCTGATGTGGGTCCGGACACCAGCCGAGATATCGGGGATGGCATATATCTTAAA
>JASHVY010000578.1 GCA_030044345.1 Acetobacteraceae bacterium
AATCCATCGCGGATGACACACTCGGTCTCGGGCTCCACGGAATCGGACAGGATGATCAAAGGGTCCATGCCATCAGCCTATTTCGAACGAAGCGCCTGACAAGGCCGGGATCGGCTTGCGCCACGCGCGCCCAGCCGGCAGAAGCCGCCAGACCACCATTACAATCGCAGCCTGATCTTCCAAACCCTGTGGACAGCACACGGCCTGGCACGCTCAGGGTGGCCCTGACCCTGCGGGTGGGGTAGAGAGAATCATGGCCCGCCCGCGAACCGTCACCCAGGAAGCCCTCGCCGCCCTCGGTGCCGAGACATTGGCTGAGGTGCTGATCGCGCACGCGGAGAGTGACGCGATTCTGCGCAAGAAGCTTGGCATGCTGCTCGCCGGCACCGAAGGACCGGGCAAGCTCGCGGCCGAGATCGACAAGCGCATCAAGGCCATCGGCCGGTCGCGTTCCTTCGTCGATTGGGAAAAGCAGAAGCCGCTGCTCCAGGAGCTCGATCACCTTCGGACCACGATCGTGACTCGTTTGGCTCCCCAGGATCGGGAGCAGGCGATCGTGCTGCTGTGGGATTTCATCGGCATTGCCACCGCGGTGATGGAGCGCATGGGCGACGGTATAGGCGGGGCCGAGGATCTGTTCAGCGAGGCGATGGCCGATCTCGGCCGGCTGAGCGCGGCTGGCCGGGTGCACGACCAGGCTGCCCTTGCGCGTCGTGTGCTTGCCTATTGCGAGCACGCGACCGATGCGCTGATCGGCCACATGAGCGCGGCCTTGGGGCCGGCCGGACGGCAGGAATTGCGCCAGACGACCAAGGCCGCGTTGAAAGCGGCGCCGCGTGCCACGGATGACCGTGACTGGCAGGCGGAGAGCAGGCGGCGCCATCTCGCCTTCCGGCTGGCCCTGCTTGCCGATCTCGATCAGGATGTGGATGCCTATATCGCCGCGATTCGCGCCGGGGGCATGGACGCCACGCATGCCCTCGATGTCGCAAAACGTCTCCTGGGCGCAAATCGGCCGGAAGAGGCGCTGACATGGCTGAATGCGCCGCGCCGCCGCTTTGACGACGAGGAGAACACCGGCACCGGCGTTGATCTGCGGATTGCTGTCCTGGAGGCACTGAGCCGGGAGGATGAGGCGCAAGCGGTGCGCTGGCGGCACTTCGAGCGGGCACTGAGCGCCGGCCATCTTCGGGATTATTTGAAGCACCTGCCGGATTTCGAGGATTTCGAGGCGGAACAGAAGGCGCTGGATGTGGCCGCGGCGCACAAGGAGGCAGCGCGGGCGCTGGCTTTCTTTATCGAATGGCGGGCGTTCGATCGTGCCGACCGGCTGGTGCGCGAGCGGCTCAACGCGCTCGACGGACGTCTCTACGAGGTCTTGCGGCCGGCAGCGGAAATGCTGGAGGAGAAATATCCCGAGGCGGCGAGCCTGCTCTATCGGCGGCTGGTGGAAAGCGTGCTGGAAAGGGGATCATCGAAGCAATATCCTTATGCCGCGCGGGACTTCGTCTCCTGCGCTCGTCTCGCGCCCCGCCTGCCAGCCTCCAGCACAATCGGCTCCCATGAAACCTTTGCCGCCGGACTCCGCAAGGCGCATGGCCGGAAATACGGGTTCTGGGAGCTGCTCAAGCCGAAAGGGTGATCGAGCAGGACGAAGCGCGCGCCTCGATTCGACCAAGCCACGCGCGCCCCGCTTCAAGCCCGGTCGATCCGGCCGGAATAGCAGCCCCGCTTGGCATTATGGACGTGGATATAGCTTATATCCGGGTTCGAAAACATCCGCTCGATCACCGGCTCGATCTGCGCGCCTTCGACCACATCCGCATCCAGCATCATGCCGGCCGCATCGAAACCACGAAGCGAGAGAAGGCGAACCCGCATGACCTCCGGCACCTGGTCCACCTCGTTATAGGTATCCGTCGCTCCCTCTCTTACGAAGATGGCATGCGTCCCCCGATAGGGCGTGTCGGCGGGCTGGTAGACGTGGTTGAGAAGCAGCAACGTCTCGCCGGGGTCCGCGTCGCGCATCTCGATGCGGCACGGAAAGCCCGGCTTCTCGTCGGCGATGGTGCGCTTGGCGCCATATTTGGCCAGTTCCGCCTCTGAGAGACCGAACAGATGCTGGAAAGGCTCGGCGGAGAGGCCGGTGACACGAAATCTCATGAACGCCTCCATTCAGGCAGCGCTTCACCAGACCAGAACTTCACGGCCCTCGCCATCCGTTTCTTGCTGTCAAACTTGGCAGCGCCGGATCGCAGCGCGCTCCGCGTCGGAAGGCGATCTTGCGCACGTCAGGAATTTTGAATTTTCCAGAAGATATAACTGCAACGGAATTGCAACGATCCTCTGATTGTTCCGCGAGATGGGTGTCGAAACGCGGCTTGACGCCCGATTCGGAGCTTCACTACGATGCTCTGCTCTTTCGGTGGCGCAAACACCCTGTTCGGAGAACCGAACCATGTCGAGTCATGTGGAGACTCAAGAAAACAAGGCGCTGGTGCAAGCGAGCTTCGATCGGTGGCGCGCCGGCACTGGCAGCCCTTTCGAGCTGCTCTCGCCCGAGACCGACTGGACGATCGTCGGTTCCTCTCCATTCTCGAAGACCTATAGTCGCCAGGCGTTCCTGGATGAGGTGATTCATCCGTTCAACGCGCGAATGGCGACGCCGCTGGTGCCAACCGTGCGTGGTCTCTACGGCGATGGTGATATGGTGATCATCCTGTTTGACGCCGTCGCCACGACGAGAGACGGTTTGCCCTACCGGAATACCTACACATGGTATTTCCGCATGAAGGATAAGAAGGTGGTCAGCGCCATTGCCTTCTTCGACACGCGTGAGTTCGACGAATTCTGGAATCGCGTGTCTCCAGCGCCGTGAGACCTGACGGTGAGGCGGTCCGCGAACCGCGCGCGTAATCGCGAAAGTCAAGAAATATGAACTGTGCGGAAACCTCAACAATGATCGGCGTTTCCTCGTGGTTTTGACCCCGTAAGGCCGGGTTCCGGTTTGGCCTCGATTAACGGAATGGTTTCTGCCCCCGTTGTTTCGTGCTACAATATTTGCATGAAGCCATCCGAAGCCCTTGACGCGCACCGTGCGGAGTTGCGTGAGCTTGTAAGCCACCATGGCTTATTGGGCGCGCGCGTCTTCGGATCGGTTTTGAGCGGCACGGACACGGATGAAAGCGACCTCGACCTGCTGGTTGAGCCTGCGGAAAAGACGGGCTTGATGGCACTGGCGGCTTTCAAAATTGAGGCTGAAACGTTGCTCGGGGTGGAGGTTTCTGTAGTGACGCCGAATGCATTGCCCGCCAAGTTTCGCAGCGATGTGCTGCAACAGGCCAAAGCGCTATGAAGCGCCCGCACCGGAACGGGTGGAAGATTTTTAGGGCACATCGCCGAGGCCATCACGCGAGCGATCGGCTACGTCCAGCCCTTACCGAACGTTGAGACATTCGAGAAGAACCCATAGGTTCAGGATGCGGTTGTGCGCAACATCGAAATCATCGGTGAGGCGGTGCGCCACATCAATCGCGTGGCACCCGGCTTCATCGAGCAGCACCCCGAGCTTCCGCGGGCACAAATGCGCGCAATGCGCAATGTCGTCATTCACCAATATTTTGCCGTGGACCTGAAAATCCTATGGACGACCGCAACAGAAGACCTGCCCCGGCTGAAACGGCAGATCGATCAGCTATTGCACCAACAGCCGCGCCGGGAACCGGAACCAGACCGCGACCGATGAAAGCCTCCGTCCACGCGGACGACGGGGGCGACGACCGAAACGCATATGTGGACGGCCCCTCTTCACCAGACCAGAACGGCGCGGCCCTCGCCAGCCGTTTCTTGCTGTCGAACTTGGCGGCACCGGATCGCAGCGCGCTCCGCATCGGAAGGCAATCTTGCGCAAGTCAGAATTTTCGCAGCGCAGCAGTTCAGGCATCCAGGCCCAGTTTCTTGCTTATTGTCCCGGCGCTCCAAGTTGGCGGAGAAAACTCCTGTAATCGGTCCGCACCCACTCCTCGACGAGCCGCCCCTGATCGTCAAACCGGAAGAGGTTCAACAGATCCCAAACCACGCGTTGTCCGTTCGGGGGCAGAGGGCCTGCCGGTGAGTGCGTGAACTCGCGGACGAATTTCCCCTCGATCCATGTCTGGCAGGCAACGTAATCGCCCTCGGCGACAATGATGCCGCGCCGAATGGATCGATCGTCGAATGCCGCGCGAATGGATTTGAAATAGCTGGTGAGACCTGAATAGTCCGCCTCGAAGCCGCCCGGGCCGTGGAAGCGAAACTGGTCCGTATCGAAATAGGAATCGGTCTCAGCCTGATCTTCACCCGAAACTTCCAATTCGCCCGCTCTTACCAAACGGGCCACAAGTTCGTCGCGTGTGAGAGACATGATCGATCTCCTCTCGACGCGTGTACCGGACACAGACACTTTCACCAAGTTGCGCGGCTTGGTTCACTGGCCCAGTGTTCGCCTTCTTGTGAAAGTCAAGAGATTCGGATTCTTCGAAAAATATGACCGTAATGGAGACGTAGTGACCCCGCCGCCCGACATGGCAGTGCTCAACGCGTGCTATCCAATACGACTATGAAGCACGCTCAACCCTTGTGGGACACCTCCGCCTTCGGCGACGTTCTGTAAGACCTCGCCGAACTACCATGGCTCTCTGCTATGCATGTAAGGCCATTGGTAGAGTGCCTGATCCTCGACATCGTCGTCATTGTCACGGTGATTTTCATTCGCCTG
>JASHVY010000058.1 GCA_030044345.1 Acetobacteraceae bacterium
GCCAACCGCGAATATGCCGAATATCTCTATTCACGGCTGCAAAGGCATGGGTTCCTCGCCCGCGATTGCCAGCGGATGGTGAACCAGGACCGCAATGTCTTCGCCGCCTGCATGGTGGCGAAAGGCGATGGCGATGCGTTGGTGACAGGCGTGACGCGCTCGGCATCCGTGTGCCTCGAGGATATCGGCCGGGCGATTGACCCCGCGCCCGGGCTTATCCCGTTCGGCCTCACGCTGATGCTCGGTGAGCGCGGCCAGACCCTCTTCGTCGCCGATACGCTGATCCATGAACGGCCCACGCCCGAGCAGCTTGTCGGCATCGCCAAGGGCGCAGCCGCAGCCGCCCGGCATCTCGGCGTCGAGCCCCGGGTCGCGCTTCTCTCGCACTCAACCTTCGGCAATCCGCGCCACCCGACCGTGGACAATCTGCGCGAGACCGTCGCCATCCTCCAGCGGCTCAAGGTGGATTTCGAGCTGGATGGCGAGATGAGCCCGGATGTCGCGCTCGATCCGGCTTATCGCGCGCTCTATCCCTTCTGCCGGCTGACAGACACCGCGAACGTGCTGGTGATGCCGGGGCTGCACGCGGCGCATATCGCGACCCGGCTCGCGCCCAAGCTCGGCGGCGGCTCGGTCTTCGGCCCGCTCCTGCTCGGCCTCAAGCACCCCACGCAGATCGTCCCGCTCGACGCCTCGGTGAGCCAGATCGTCGATCTCGCCTGCCTCGCCGCCTATCAGGCGCTGCAGCGCGAAGCCAGGCCGGAACGCACGCGGCCGGCCGCCGGATAAGAAGCAGGGAGGATCATCATGGCACGGGTTGCACTGGTCAGCGGCGGAACGCGCGGCATCGGGGCGGCGATCAGCCAGGCTCTCAAGGCGGCAGGGCGTACGGTGGTGGCCAATTATGCCGCCAATGACAAGGTCGCGGAGGCTTTTGCCGCCAAGACCGGCATCGCCGTCGAACGCTTCGATGCCGCCGATTACGCGGAATGCGAGAAGGCGATCGCGCAGATCACACGCACGATGGGGCCGATCGACATCGTCGTGAACAATGCCGGCATCACCCGGGATTCGACGCTGATGCGGATGAGCCGCGAGATGTGGGATGCGGTGATCGATACCAATCTCGGCTCCTGCTTCAATCTCTGCAAGCTCACCTTCGAGGGGATGCGCGAGCGAAAATTTGGACGCATCGTCAATATCGGCAGCATCAACGGCCAGGCCGGCCAGTACGGACAGGTGAACTACGCCGCGGCGAAGTCCGGCATCCACGGCTTCACCAAGGCGCTGGCGCAGGAAGGTGCCCGCTATGGGATCACGGTGAATGCGGTCGCCCCCGGCTATGTCGATACCGACATGGTGCGGGCGGTGCCGGAGGATGTGCTGCAGAAGATCATCGCTCGCATTCCGGTCGGCAGGCTCGGGCATGCGGAGGATATCGCGCGCGGCGTCGTGTTCCTCACAGCCGACGAAGCGGACTTCATCACCGGCTCGACTTTGTCGATCAATGGCGGGCAGCACATGTATTGATGAGGACTGGGAGCTGAAGATTGGGGCCCCGTCCCGGCCTCATGCAAAAGGGCCGAGAGCCGCTTCGATTTTGCGAAAGACGGCGGCCAGCGCTGCCAGTTGGGCATTGACCGCCGCCTCCGGATCTTGGCCCGCGAGCGGTGCCGTCGCGGTCTCGGTCGCCTGGAGCAGAACGCGCGGGGTGAGTGAGCGGGTCGCAAGCAGCACGATCGAGAGCGAGGCGACCGCGCGGCCGGCGGCCGGTTCCGACCAGAGCGCCAGCAGCGCGGGCTCGAGCGTGAGGTCCGCATCGGCGAGGCTGCCGGGCGCGAGCACCGCGGCGAACATCCCCGATTGAGCGAGGAACTGGGTGAGCGACGCCCCGACGCCATCCGCCGGCGGCACCGCCCAGCGATTGTAGAAGCTGGCGGTCATCGTGCCGTCGGGGCCAAGTGTCTGCAATCCCCGATCGCCGAGCCCGGGAGCGGCCAGCGTGCTGCGAACGAGCAGCACCTTGCGCCCTCGCCGCACCGGTCCGGGACTGTCGGCCTCCGGTTCCGGGGATACCGTGAGCGCCCAGTCCTGCCGCGCCACGTACGGCCGCTCGAGGGCCGAGGCGCAACCGGCGAGCGCGAGCGGCAGGCCGAGCAGGCAGAGACGGCGCCTCATCGCCCGTCCGCGCGTGAACGCGGTGGCGGCCCGCCGAAAATCGTGCCGGCCGGGTAGCTGCGAAGCTCGTCGGTGGTGTCGCGAAGATTGCCGGCCGTGGCTTGCAGATCGGCAAGGATGCTGGTCATGCGCCGCTCGAGCTCTGCGGTCGCGGCATCGGTGCGATCGGCGGTCGCCGAGAGCGCGGCGATGAGCGGGGGCAATGCGCGGGCGGCAATGGCAAGCTCGTCCACCGCATGGTTCGCGTTTGTCAGCAGCGCGCGGGTCTGCCCGCTTGCCACGATATTGCCGGCGGCGTCGCTGGTCTTGCGCAGGCTGGCGCTGAGGGCGGGAAGATCGGCCTTGCCGATGCTGTCCCTGAGACTGCTGAGCAAGGCGGTTGCGGCCGCGAGCGTCTGGTGGGCATCCCCGTTCGTCAATTGCTTCTCGAGCGTCTGAGTGAGGCCGAGCAATCCGGCCGCGATCGCTTTGAAATTGATCTGCTGCAACTGGCTCGCGAGCGCCTCGGCCGCGCTCTGCACCTGGGCGAAGGTGCTCGGCATCGAAGGGATGTAGGGGTAGACCGGGGTCCACGGCACCGCCTGGGCGGGGTACTGCGCCGGATCAACGAAATCGAGGGAAAGGTAGCTGATGCCGGTGATGCCCTGCGAGGCGATCCGGGCGCGCAGGCCGACCGTGACCGCCTTTTTGATGTCGTCGGGTGTCAGCGCCCGGCCGATCTTCCGCGGATTGACGACGAAGCGGACATAGACGAGGCGGTAGGTGGTACGACGGATATCCACCGGCATGCCCCCGCCATATTCCGCGGTGACGAGCCCGATCTCATTGACGCGGCCGAGCGTGACGCCGAGGTAATTGACCGGCGCGCCGACATCGAGCCCCTGCACCGATTCGGGGAAATAGGTCTCGAGCTCGACGCCGTTGCTGAAATTGTTGCCGCTGAGGAAGAGCACGAGCCCGACGATCGCGCCCGTACCCAAAAGGACGAGCAGGCCGACGCGCAGAAAGATCCCGCGTCCGGTCATCACAAGACCTCGCGATGGAAGAAGGCATGCACCACCGGATTGGTGCTTTCCGCCCGCAGCTTCGCGGGCGGGCCTTCGGCGATCAGCCCCTGCGCTTCACGGTCGAGCATGATGCAGCGATCGGCGATGGCCATGATCGAGGCAAGCTCGTGCGTGACGACGATGAAGGTAAGGCCCAGCGTGTCACGCAGCTCGAGGATCAGCTTGTCGAGACCGGCCGAGGTGATCGGGTCGAGGCCCGCGGCCGGCTCGTCGAGGAAAAGCAGTGGCGGATCGAGCGCGAGCGCGCGGGCGATGGCGGCCCGCTTCGCCATGCCGCCGGAGATCTCCGCCGGCAGCATGTCCGCCGCGTCGGCAAGCCCGACCAGGCCGAGCTTCGTCCGCGCCACCACCGTGCGTGCCGGCGGCGGCAGATCGGTATAGATCTCGATCGGCACCATGACGTTTTCGAGTAGGGTCATCGAACCGAAAAGAGCGCCCGACTGGAACATAACGCCAATCCGCGGCAGCACCAGGCTGCGCTCGCGCGCCATGTCATGGCCCAGCACCTCGATGCGCCCCGCGCTCGGCTCATGCAGCCCGATCAATTGCTTCATCAGGGTCGATTTGCCGCAGCCGGAGCCGCCGAGAATCACGAACACCTCCTTCTCCGCGACGGTGAAGGAGACGTCGCGGAAGATCGTGCGGGTGCCGAAGCGCTGCGCGACATTTTCGGCCCGGATGACCGTCTCTCTTTCCGTGCTCACAGGTCGAGCCGGTAGAAGATGAGCGCGAAAATACCGTCGAGCGCGATGGTCGCAACGATGCCGCCGACCACGGCGGCCGTGGTGGAGACGCCCACCGCCCGT
This sequence comes from Acetobacteraceae bacterium, assembly GCA_030044345.1. Classification (GTDB taxonomy): domain Bacteria; phylum Pseudomonadota; class Alphaproteobacteria; order Acetobacterales; family Acetobacteraceae; genus JAKAWQ01. The sequence continues at coordinate 4,052 of JASHVY010000058.1, forward strand.
GGCCCCTGGCCGGTGGTAAGCCCACGGTTGCAGCCGATCGCCGCGACCACGGCGGCGAAGCAGAGTGCCTTGAAAAGACCACCCCAGAAGTCGGTCAGGGTCGCGGCACTCTGCACCTGGCGCAGGATCGCCGCCAGCGGAAAGCCGAAGATCTCCAGCACCACCGTCATCCCGGCCAGTCCGGCGATCTCGAGCCCGATCGTCAGCATCGGCATCACCAAGACGGCCGCGATCAGCCGCGGCAGCACCAGCATGGTCACCGGGTCGAGGCCCATGGTCGAAAGCGCGTCGATCTCCTCATTGACTTTCATCGTGCCGATTTCGGCGGCAAAGGCCGAAGCGGTCCGGCCGGAGAGGATGACGGCGGCGAGCAGCGGCCCAAGCTCGCGCAAAAGGCCGATCGCGACGAGATTGGCGACGTAGATCACCGCCCCGAAGGCCTGCATCGGCACCGCCGACTGGAAGGCGAGAATGAGCCCGATCAGGAAGCCGAGCAGGAAGATCAGCGGCATCGCGCGAACGCCGGCCTGGTCCGCCACCGCGAAAAGATCGCCAGGGCGCAGCATCCTGAGCCGCCGCGGCACCAGGATCGCGGCAAGCACCGTCTCGCCGAGGAAGGCGATGCCGTTGGCGGCCGCGCCGAGCCCGTCCTTGACCGGATGAAACATCGGCCCCCAGGCTCGTTTTGGCGCCGGCCGGGACGGGGGCAGGGCCAGGCGCACGCGGTCGAGCAGGGTGTGCAGATTCTCTGCTTCCCCGGCGAGCCGGGCGGGCTCGCCATGCGCATTCTCGGCGGCAACCAGCAGGGTGGCGCCGGCCGTGTCGCAGAACGAGACGGCGGAGAGGTCATAGAGCAGCGATTTCCCCTTCGCCCGGGAAGCTGCTTTCAGGGTTGGCGTCCAAAGCCGCGCCACACCATCCGCATCCAGCCGGCCGGAAAAGGCGAGGGTGATGCCCCCCGCGCGCTCCACGCGCTCGAGCCTTGCCGCGTCCGCCTTGTCACGGCCGGATCGCAGCATCACGTCCGACCCCGGATGCAGGGGCCTCATGTCCCGATTCCGAAGTCCGTCGCATTGGAATGCGGACGGAATCGGGACACTTGCTCTTTGTTTTCAGGGGCCTGCTTATCCTCTCCGTGCGTCGCGATATGCGACGAACTTCGGGGGCAGGACACGAGCATGCCAGGCGATAGGGGATGGAGGAGGCCGAAGGGGCCG
>JASHVY010000579.1 GCA_030044345.1 Acetobacteraceae bacterium
AGGAGAATTATGTGCTTCGGCGCATCGTTGGCGCGCGGGCGCTGGTGAGCCCGCTCAATGGAAGGCATGTTTTCTCCTGGCGGCGGCTTGGCGGACTGCTCGGCGCAGATGGGCGAGCGATTCAGCGCTGGCACGGCAAAGGGATCGCGATGATCGTTGCGGCGCTGAATGGGGCGGCGGCCTAATTCATGCCGCACGGAAAAGGGGCCGCTCCGAAGGGACGGTCGTTCATTTGCGCCCGTTCGAAAAAATTGCAGCTCCCCGAAAATCACGTGAAATTGCTGCCAACCCTGGCCGCTTGCCGAACACATTGAATCGGCTACGATGCGGTTTCGATTGGATTTTGACCGACATGGCCATCATCGAACTTTTCGCCCGCCTCTACCTCGTCTATCGTGGCACCAAGGCGCTGATGAAGATCATCGCCGCAAAGATACGCCGGCGCCGCGCAAAGCAGCCTCCAACCCAGACGCCTGGGGTGCCGACTCGATCGGGGGAGCCGGAAGCAAGCGGTTGCAACGAGAGCAACGGCTGAGAGGAAGTTTCCAGATCAATATGGCTTCTGGTGGATCGCGGCACCCCGCGACGGGGTCCCCGCCGACTTGTCGGCGGGGTGCCCCGAACGTGTTCGCGGGGACCCCGTGGCGGGGACCCCGGCGCGGAGCGATCCGCCCGAGCATACCATCGTGCTGTCGGTGGACGAGAAGAGCCAGATTCAGGCGCTCGACCGAACCCAGCCGGGTTTGCCCATGAAGAAGGTGAAGAAGGGACGCGCCGGAACGATGACGCACGGCGACAAGCGTCACGCGGCGTTCACCCGCTTCCGCAATGTGGTCAATCGCGAAGCGCCGGCCAGAAAATCCGTTCACGCCATTCTCGATGACCAGAAGGTGTTGTGAACTTTCCACCAAGCCCCGTGCGATAAACAAAAAGCGGCAAGCGAAGAAGAGAGGTCGTTCTTTCTTGAAAGAAAGAACCAAAGAACTTTCATCCTTTCATTCATAGTCCACAGGCAGCACCTGGTCCGGAAAACGGAGAAAAGTCTTTTTGCTTCTTTTTCTTCAGAAAAAGAAGTCTCCTTCCTTCTGATACTTCATCGAAGTGCATGACCCTTTCTGGGGCGTCCACAAGCATCCCGAAGTGATGGCATGGCTGGCGCGCCACGAGCGGTTCACCTTCCACTTCGCGCCCCCTCCTGCTCCTGGCTCAACGTTGTGGAAGGCTTCTTCGCCAAGCTCGCCAGGCAGCGCCTCAAGCGCGGGCACATACGTGTACGGCTGGAGAAACACGAGAAGAGAAAAACAAAAAACCGATTGCATCAATGGAGCATTTTCCGACATAGTTCGGAGTATGATGGTTGAGAAGAGCGCGCGGGGTTCGCGTGCAGCGCTCTTCCGCCGGATCCCACGACAAGTTTTCCGTTAGGCCCTCAGAGCCTCTTTGAGAATGCGGCTTGCGGTGAGTCGGAAGCGCCGCAGGCGCCAGACGACCACCACAGTCGCATTCTCAAGCAGGCTCGCAGTGTGAAGTGAGGTGGTTGGCCGCATGCATGTTCGCAAAGAGGCGCGAGCGCGCTTTTTGAAGGTGCTGGCCGCCACAGGCAATGTCACGCTTGCCGCGGATGCTGCGGAGCTGCCGCGTGGCAGCCTTTATCACTGGCGCGAGCGCGACAGGAATTTCGCCGCGGCATGGGCCGAGGCGATCGAGGCGGCGACCGATGCACTCGAGGCGGAAGCGCGGCGGCGGGCGCTCGAAGGGGTTGAGACGACGATCGTGCAGGGCGGACGGCTGGTGCGCGATGATGAAGGAAATCCGCTGACGATCCGGCGTTATTCCGACAGCCTGCTGGCGCTCCTTCTGCGGGCGCATCGGCCCGAGATATATCATGCTGAGAAATATCGCGAGAGATCGACGCAAGAATCAGCCGAGCCCGAGCCGCGGAAAGTTTCGTTCACGTTCAGGATCGGCGATCCGCCGCAGAATGACGAAGACAAGCCCGCCCAACCCGGCGATGAAGGGACTGAAGACTGACTATGTCCGGCCGTGGCTCTATCCGCGGCAGCTTGCAGCGATTTTCCATAGCGAGCGCTATGGGATCATCGAGGCGAGCACCAAGGCGGGCAAGACCGTCGCCTGTCTGGTGTGGCTCTTCGAGCAGGTGATGCATGGCCGCGAGGGACAGGCCTTCTGGTGGGTGGCGCCCGTCTATGCGCAAGCGGAGATCGCGTTCCGGCGCATGAAGATCGGGCTACCGAAGGAACAATACGCGGTGAATGAGACGAAGCTTACCGTGACGCTCGCGAACGGGGCGGCGATCTGGTTCAAGTCCGGCGAGAAGCCCGACACGCTCTATGGTGAGGATGTGGGGGCCGCGGTGATCGACGAGGCATCGCGCGTGCGGGAAGAGGCGTGGCACGCGGTACGCTCGACGCTGACGGCAACGCGAGGATCGGTGCGGATCATCGGCAATGTCAAGGGACGACGGAACTGGTTCTACCAGCTTGCGCGACGCGCCGAGGGAGGTGAGCCTGGCATGCGATATGCGAAGTTGACGGCGATGGATGCGGTGGAGGCGGGCGTGCTGAGCAAGGCGGAAGTGCAGGATGCCGAGAGAGCGCTGCCCGCTGCGGTGTTTCGCGAGCTTTATCTTGCCGAACCGAGCGATGACGGAGCCAACCCGTTCGGGCTCGCGGCGATCGCGGCGTGCCTGACGGAAATGAGCGCGGCGGCACCGATATGCTGGGGGTGGGACCTCGCCAAGAGCCACGATTGGACGGTGGGCATCGCGCTCGATGCGGAAGGGCGCGTGTGCCGGCTCGAACGCTGGCAGGCGCCGTGGCAGGAGACGATCGCGCGCGTGCGCGAGGCGACGGGCGATATTCCGGCGCTGGTGGATGCGACGGGCGCGGGAGATCCCGTGCTCGAGGCGCTGCAGCGCGGAAGCGCGGGCAATTTCGGAGGGTTCAAGTTTTCGGCCACGAG
>JASHVY010000580.1 GCA_030044345.1 Acetobacteraceae bacterium
TCCGTGCCGATGCTGTCGATCCACGCCTTTACCTTGGCCGAATCGACCAGCCGGCCCGCGGCAACGTCCGCGTCGGCCTCAGCGATCAACTCGGCCTCGCGGGCAAGCTGCACTCGGCGAGCCTCGGCGGTTTCCTGGTCGGAGGGAATCGCGATGCGGGTCTGCATACCAAAAATGTAGGCGACCACTCGCCAAGCTTGAAGGGCTTCGATGAATGGCGCGGACCTGAACCGCGTGCCTGCCTGGCGCCAGAAGGTCCGCAGAGGATCCGCACCTTCAATCTCGCTTTCGCCCGAGACGGCCAACTCATTGAAAGGATGGTGCCCAGGGGCGGAATCGAACCACCGACACTGCGATTTTCAGTCGCATGCTCTACCAACTGAGCTACCTGGGCGGCAGATGGGGGGTTCGCTTAGCCTATGCCCGGGTCCTGATCAAGCGAGCGGGGCTCGTCTTCCTCGTCCGTGCTGTCCTGGGCCGGCGGGATCCGATATTGGCCTGTCAACCATCGGCCGAGATCCACATCCGCGCAGTGGCGGCTACAGAAAGGCCGGAAAGCCATTGCCGTCGGTTTGCCGCAGATCGGACAACGGGAAAGCCTCATGGCAACCCTTCCAGAATCCAACGCAGGGGCGCGAGCGTCGGGTCGCTCCGCAGCATAAGGGGCCGGCCGGTCAGCCTTGCAAGCGCGTCCAGGGCTGCGGCGTCTTGTTCGAGCGCCGCCACTATTGCCGGCGCGGCCCGAAGCGCCCGGGCACTGCCCGGCGCGGCGCGGTCTTCTGCAGCGATCTCCCGCAACGCCGCGAGCCCTGCCGCGTGGGCGTTAGCCAGCAGTTCATGAAGCGGCGGCCCAATCCGTGGCCGGACGATTTCGGCAAGCCCGAGCGCCGTGAAGCCGAGGAAGCGCGACCCCAGCGGGTCGGACGCCAGCGAAACGGCGAAGGCATCGGCGAGTCGTCGCCTTTGCCGTGGCGCGAGCCCGGCCAGATCGATCAGGATCGCGCCGGAAAGATTTCGCAGCCGGATCTGCCGCGAAATCTCGGGAATCACCGCGAGATTGAGTGCCTGGTGCGCCATCTGTGCCGGTTCCCGGCCGCCCGCTGCGCTCCCCGCGTCGAGGTCGATCGCGACCAGCGCCGATGTCGGGTGGATGTGCAAGGTCGCCCCGCCAGCCAGTCCGATTGTCGATTCCGCCAGGCTGGCGACCTCCTCTTCCAGCGCGGCGTCGAACCCGTCCCCAGCCCGCGCCCGCTCCGGCAGCGCTGCGGCCAGCCGCGCGCGTATCGTGGGGTCATCCACCTCGATCGGCGCGTCAGGCCAAAGCCTTGCCAGGCGCAGCACGGGATCCGGCCCCCGCTTCAGCAGGCCGGGTGGGCCGGCCACGAACGTCTCATTAACATGGGCTGAAAGCCGCGGCCCCTTACCGCCCTGTGCCGAACGGGTGATCCGCACGACGACGGACTCTCCTTCGGCCAGACCAACCGCCCCCTCTGTGTCCGGCAGAAACCCGTCCGGCTCCTGGCCCAAGGAAACGAAGGCGCCACTCAGAACCGGCGCCCGCTTTGCCAGGCGCCCGCGATAGATATCCCCGATCCCGTCCGGGGCGCCGGGCCGCCAAATTGCGAAATCAGCGAGCCGCCCATCCGCGCCCAGCGCTGCCGCACGCACCTCTCCCGGGCTTGCTGTGACAAGAAGCCTTCCGCTCACGGGATGTGCCAGCCAAAGCCTCTCAAGAGCTGCGCCACTTCGAACAGGGGAAGCCCCACGACATTGGAATAACTCCCGGAAATCCAACGCACGAAGGCAGCCGCCCGGCCCTGGATCGCGTAGCCTCCAGCTTTGCCGCGCCATTCGCCGCTGGCGAGATAAGCTGCCATCTGCTCCCCGCTCAAGCGGGCGAGGGCAACAACGGTCTCGCACAGCCGTTCGGCCTGTCTTCCATCCGGGGCGGCGAGGACCACTGCGGTCAGCACCCGATGGCGCCTTCCCGAAAGGAGGGCCAGCATGCGCCGAGCCGTGTCCCTATCTTCCGTCTTGGGCAGAATCCGCCGGCCGGCGGCAACGACCGTATCGGCCGCCATCACGAACCGCCCCGCCGGCGCAACCGAGGCAAGCTTGGCCCGTGCGAGGCGCAGCGCCAGACCTTGCGCGCTCTCGCCGAGACTTGGCGCCTCATCGATATTTGGCGGAATCACGGCGGCCGGGACGATCCCGATCTGGGCAAGAAGAGCGGCGCGCCGTGGACTGGCAGAGGCGAGGACCAGAGCCCGTTCCGTGGACTCGAGACTCACTTGAAGCGGAACGTGATGCGCCCCTTGGTCAGGTCATAGGGAGTCATCTCGACATTCACGCGATCCCCGGCCAGCACGCGGATACGGTTCTTCCGCATCTTCCCGCTGGTATGGGCGAGAATCACATGATCGTTGTCGAGCTTCACCCGGAACATGGCGTTCGGCAGCAGCTCCGTTACGGTGCCGCTGAACTCGATCATGTCCTCCTTCGACATCACACTCCGTGCCTGATGGGCCGCAAAACGCTGCGGAACATGAGCGTGACCCCCTTTAAGGTCAAGCGAGGCGCAGAGCCACGCTCCGTGCATGGGCGGAGAGCCCTTCGGCCTCGGCCAGTGTCACCGCCGCGGGCCCGATGCGCCTGAGAGCGGTGCTGTCGGCGGCAACGAAGCTCGTCCGCTTGAGAAAATCGAGCACCGAGAGGCCCGAGGAAAAGCGGGCGGTGCGGCTCGTCGGCAGCACATGGTTCGGGCCTGCGACATAGTCGCCAAGCGCTTCTGGCGTCCAGCGACCGAGGAACACCGCTCCGGCATGGCGGATCCGATCGAAGACGGGCATGGGCGCGGCCAGCATCAACTCCACATGCTCAGGCGCCAGCCGGTTGACGAGGTCCGCCGCCTCGTCCCAGTTTCGCGCCACGATCACCGCGCCGTGTCCCTGCCAGCTCGCACCTGCGATATTCGCGCGCGGAAGTGTTCTGAGTGCCTCTTCGACAGCCGCCTCCACCCGGTCGGCGAAGGCCGCCTCATCCGTGATCAGGATGGCCTGGGCCGCCTCGTCATGCTCCGCCTGGGCCAGCAGGTCCATCGCCACCAGCCGCGGATCATTTTCCGCATCGGCCAGAATCACGACCTCGGAAGGCCCTGCCACCGAGTCGATTCCGACCCGCCCAAACACCTGGCGCTTCGCCTCGGCGACATAGGCATTGCCCGGCCCGACGATCCGGTCCACCGGAGCGATCGTTGACGTGCCGAAGGCCATCGCGGCGATCGCCTGGGCGCCGCCGATACGATACACTTCGCTCACGCCCGCAAGGTGGGCGGCCGCCGCAACCAGCAACGGTATCGCCCCGCCCGGGCAGGGCACGCACATGATGATGCGGCTCACGCCGGCCACACGAGCGGGAATCACGTTCATCAAGACGGTCGAGGGATAGGCGGCCTTGCCCCCCGGCACATAAACGCCGACAGCATCGAGCGCTTGCCAGCGCAGGCCCATCCGCACCCCCGCCGCATCGGTAAACGCGAAATTGTCCGGAACCTGGCGGCGATGGAACGCCTCGATCCTCTCGGCGGCCAATCGCAGCGCGGCGTTCTCGGCCTCCGGCACAGCCTCGGCCGCAGCCTCGATCTCGGCGGGCGGGATGAGGAGATCGGCGACCGCAAGACTTACCTTATCGAAGCGCCGGGTCGCCTCGCATACGGCCTGATCCCCTTCGCGCCTCACCGCATCAATGATCTGGGCAACGGCCGCTTCCACCGAAGCAGCCTCGCCTCGCGCGGCCTCGAGCAGAGTGGAGAAACTTGCCTCGAAGCCCACCGCATCGGTGGCCAGGCGCTCAGCCATGCTCTTTTGCTGCCACGGGTTCGGTCTCGAGGGCGGCGCGAAAGCGGGCGATCAGGGAGAAGAGCGCCTCATCTCCGGTCTTGAGGGCACCTCGATTGACAATCAGTCGGCTCGTCACCGGCGCAATCACCTCCGTCACCACGAGGCCATTGGCGGCGAGCGTTGCCCCGGTCTGGACGAGATCGACGATGCGGCCGGCGATCCCAAGCCCCGGCGCGAGCTCGACCGAGCCATTGAGCACCACCACATCGGCCCGGACGCCGCGAGCCGCGAAATGCTTGCGGGCGACATTCGGGTATTTGGTTCCGACCCGCACCCGGGAGAGGCGACGCAGATCCTCGGCCCCCACGCACTCAGCCGGCTCCGCCACCACCATCCGGCAGCGTCCGATCCCGAGATCGAGCGGGGCATAGATCTCGGGATAGTCGAACTCCATCAGGACATCTGCGCCGCAGATTCCGAGCGCGGCCGCGCCGAAGGCAACGAATGTCGCAACATCAAAGGGCCGCACCCGCACCACATCCAGCCCTGGATCGTCCGTCGGGAAGCGGAGCCTGCGGCTCGCTTCATCTGCGTAGTCCGGGGCTGGCCGGATGCCGGCGCGTGCGAGCAGAGGGGCGCATTCCTCGAGAATGCGCCCCTTGGGCAATGCCAACACAAGCGGTGCGGACGGCGCTCCCGCAGGCGGGGTGCCCGGCCGGATGGCGGATTGGATAGCGGTCATGCCCTCTCCAGCGGCGATTGGCGCCGGCTCTACCATCGTCGGTGCGCGACCGGAAGGGGATGGGCGGAAAGAGAGGTTCAGTCCGAAATGCGCTCGATATCGGCCCCGCAGGCGGCGAGCTTCTTTTCAATCGCATCATAACCGCGATCGAGATGATAGACGCGGTTGACGGTCGTTTCGCCGCGCGCGGCGAGGCCGGCCACGATCAGCGAGACGGACGCGCGCAGATCGCTCGCCATCACCGGCGCGCCGGAGAGCTCGGGCACCCCGCGCACGATCGCCGATGATCCGTGGACATTGATCCGTGCACCCATACGATTGAGCTCGGGCACATGCATGAAGCGGTTCTCGAAGATCGTCTCGGTGATCATCGCCGCCCCCTCCGCAACCGTCATCACCGCCATGAACTGCGCCTGAAGATCGGTCGGGAAGCCAGGATAGGGCTCGGTCATCACGTCCGCGCCCGCGAGCGCGTTGCGCCGTGAGACGCGCATGCCCTCGGGCGTCTCGGCGACTTCGACGCCCGATTCGTTCAGGGTGCGCGCCACCGCGGCGAGATGGTCGAACCGGGCATTGCGGAGCGTGATCTCGCCCCCGGTCACCGCTGCAGCACAGGCATAGGTGCCGGCCTCGATCCGGTCGGGCATGATCCTGTGCTCCGTGCCCGCGAGCCGGGCGACCCCCTCGATGGTGAGCCGGCCGGTGCCGATCCCGTGGATACGCGCACCCATGGCATTGAGGCAGTGGGCGAGATCCTCGATCTCCGGCTCGCGGGCAGCGTTGGCGAGCTCGGTCTCGCCATCCGCGAGCACAGCGGCCATCAGGAGATTTTCCGTAGCACCCACCGATACGGAAGGGAAAACGATGCTCGCGCCCTTCAGGCGGCCATTGACGCGGGCCGCGATATAGCCGCCCTCGAGGCGGATCTCGGCGCCCATCTGCTCAAGGCCCCTGAGATGCAGATCGACGGGGCGGGTGCCGATCGCGCACCCTCCCGGCAGGGAGACGCGCGCCTCTCCGGCGCGTGCTAGGAGCGGCCCGAGCACCAGGATCGAAGCGCGCATCTTCCGCATAATGTCGTACGGCGCCTCGGTATTGCGAATGCGTCCGCCGATCGCCAGCCGCCTTCGCTCCGCATCGAGCGGCTCGACCTCGAGACCATGCTGGGCGAGCAGCATCGTCATCGTGCGGATGTCTTCGAGCTTCGGCACATTGGAAAGGACGAGCCTTTCCTCGGTGAGCAGGCCCGCGGCCATCAGCGGCAGGGCGGCATTCTTGGCGCCGCTGATCGCGATCTCACCGGAGAGCGGCCGGCCGCCGCGAATGCGTATGCGATCCATCCTTGCCTCCTTCGCGTCGCGCCTTAGAGGCGCGGCAACGCCACTCCGCGCTGGCGCATATATTTCCCGGCTCGATCGGCGTAGCTCGTCTCGCACACTTCCTCGGCCTTGAGGAAGAGGAACTGGCAGATGCCCTCGCCGGCATAGATCTTCGCGGGCAGGGGGGTCGTGTTGCTGATCTCGATCGTCACCTGTCCCTCCCATTCCGGCTCGAGCGGCGTGACATTCACGATGATGCCGCATCGGGCGTAGGTGGACTTGCCGAGGCAGACCACCAGGATCTCACGCGGCACGCGGAAATACTCGATCGTGTGGCCGAGCGCGAAGCTGTTGGGCGGGATGACGCAGGTTTCGCCCTGCCGGTCGACGAAGCTTGCCGGGTTGAAGGCTTTCGGATCGACGATCGGCGAATCGACATTGGTGAAAAGCTTGAACTCGGGGGCTACCCGGGCGTCATAGCCATAGGATGAGAGGCCATAGCTGATGACACCGGTCCTCTGCTGGCGCTCGACAAACGGCTCGATCATGCCGTGCTCCTCGGCCATGCGGCGAATCCAGCGATCAGGCATCACCGGCATCCTGGTCCATCTCCTTCGATCGAGGATCGATCTAGCTCGGTCGGCAGCGCCGCAGCAAAGCCTCTCAAGGCTTTGTCGAAGGGGAGGATGGCCGCTCCGGCCGGGCCACCTCGTCCCTGCTGGCAGCGCGTGCCCGCGCCTGCGCCTTCCGCCGGTGGAGATTTTCGCGCAGTGCCGCCGTCTCGCGCCCGAGGCGCGCCGGTTTCACTGGCTTTGCGGGGTCAGGTGGAAGATCGATCATGCTCGGCACGATCGGTCGTGGCGGCAACCTGTCAAGCCCGGCCTGCCCGGAATGGCTTGCCTGCTGAGCTTGCTTGCTGGCCTCCGCGCGCCGAGGCTATACCCCGACGGCATTCTGCCTTCCGGCGCTGCTGTAGCTCAGTGGTAGAGCACTCCCTTGGTAAGGGAGAGGCCGTGAGTTCAATCCTCACCAGCAGCACCATGATTTCAATAGTTTAGTGGGCATCCCCCGGTCAAATCGACACGAAACGGAACCTGAAGGCGTGAACGGGAGAGGAACAGTGGCACACGACGTGCATACAGGCTCCCGAGACGTTCTTAGCGCAGGCTTCCTATGGAAGGCGCTCCCGAGCCTGCACCACGTGCAGCCGAACGCGCCTCGGCGCGACGCCACCGTGGACAGTGCCGGGGATCATCAATCAAGCATATGTGAGCCGGTCGGCTCCCGCACCTGGAGTGTTATGCACTTCGATGGAGTATCAGAAAGAAGGAGACTTCTTTTTCTGAAGAAAAAGAAGCAAAAAGACTTTTCTCCGTTTTCCGGACCAAGCGCTGGTTCTGGACTATGAATGAAGGGATAAAAGTTCTTTGGTTCTTTCTTTCAAGAAAGAACAACCTCTCTTCTTTACTTACCGCATTTTGTTTACTCCACGGGGTTTGGTAGAAAGGGGGGCTTGGTAGAAGGTTCATAACACCTTCTCTAGAGCCCGTTCGAGCCTGCTGCCGGGGAGCCGTCGCGCGCACGCGCGCGGCCTGCGGATCGAAGTGGTCGGCCGCGACGAAGCGCACACACCGGGAGAAGAAGGCTCTCGAAAGCGAATCGATCGGTGCGGCCTGCAAGCCGCGCGTCTGGTGCGAAGGCACCAAGGCGGAACACCGTTCTCCGACCGCATCATTGCCA
>JASHVY010000581.1 GCA_030044345.1 Acetobacteraceae bacterium
ATGCCCCGGCATGCCCCAGCGGAGGGCGGTCGTTCCTTGATGCGGATCAACCCGGATGGCAACCCGAATGGAAGGCGGGAGCCGCCCGCCTCGCGTGCCGGCACCGGCGAGACACGCGGCCGTGCCGGTTCAGAAACGGGTTTCGGGCAAGGCGGGACGGCCTGCCATCAAGGCCTGGCACAAGATGAAGATCAGGCCTTGCGCGCCGGCGTCATCAGGCCGAGCGCCGCGCCGGTGCTGTCGATGATGAACCCGAGCCGCCCGACATCCGGCACGTCGAAGGGCGGGCGCATGATCGTTCCCCCATTCTTCGTCGCGACCGTGAGGCGCGCATCCACGTCATCCACCTCGAGATATTCGAACCAGTGCGGCGGGACATGGGATGGCATCTCGGCCGGCATGGCCATGATGCCCGCCACGGGCTTGCCGCCGACCTCGGCGACCCAGTAGGTGCCGCCATTGGCCATGGACATGGGCTGGAAGCTCCAGCCGGCGAGAGCGGCGTAGAATGCCTTGGCGGCTTCGACGTCGCGCGTCAGCAGCTCGTTCCAGGCGAATGTCCCATGGCCCATCGGAAAATCCCTTCCCTCATGGTGACGGGGCCGCCAGCCTAACGATGATCGTGGCCTTTGCGGAAGGAATCCTGTTTCCCGGCGCAGGGGATTATGCCCCCCGATAGGCCCCGCCGGCGTGCCGCAACCCGCGGGAACGGGGAATTCGCGGAATTGTCACGATGATACGAGGGGCATCTCAGCCCCCGGTTGGGCCGATCCACAAAACGTGATCGCCGGCACGCAGAAGGCTGCACACTTTTGCGTGCAGGCCCTGGATCGGGAGGCCGCTCCGGGCCAGCCTTAGCATCCCGCTTGCATGGGCGTGCAAATAATGCGGTTGGGCAATGGGGGACGGATGAGGCAGCTTCCGCCTGGAGCGTGGGGGCCGAGTGTGCGTGAGCCGTATCTCCATGGCGGGAGGCGCTTGCGCAGGAGGTGCGCGCGCGCCACCGCGGATGCGCGGGATTGTCTTCCGATATGGAAATGAACGGCGGCGAGAGCCTGCTCAGGACATTGCTCGCCGGCGGGATCGAGGTGTGCTTCACCACGCCTCATGTCGCCGGAACCGGGTTCGCCGCATCCTTGCAGCGTGTTCCGGAGATTCGCGCGGTTGCGGTGATCGATGAATGGATCGCGACCGGCGCGGCGAACGGCTATGCGCGGATGGCGGAAAGGCCCGTGGCGACGCTCCTTTTCCCCGGGCCTGGCCTTGCGCTGGGCGAGGCCAATCTGCGCAACGCGGCTTCCGCCCACCTCCCTATCGTCAATCTGGTCGGCGACCCGGCGCGGGAGCGGCGCAGGCGCGAGCGGGGGTCCGCGCCCGCGATCGAGGAGATGGTGCGCGGCTATTCGGGATGGCTGCGCGTCTCGGCCGGGCCAAGGGATCTCGGGCGGGACGCGGCGGACGCGGTGCTCGCCGCGCGCACGGCGCCGGGATACGTGGCGAGCCTGATCGTGCCGGAAGAGGCGCTGGCGAGCGAAGTCGGCCGGCCGGCTGCCGTGTTCAATCCACCGCGGGCGCCGATGCCCGAGGCCGCCACCATCGCGCGGGTGGCTGCGGTGCTGCAGCGTGGGGAGCCGGCCGCCATCCTGCTCGGCGCGGTGGCCTCATGCACGGCAGCGCTGATCACCGCCGGGCGAATCGCTGCGGCGACCGGTGCGAGCCTGCTCGTGCCGGCGGAAGTCCGGCGCATCCGGCGCGGCGCCGGTCTCGCCGCGATCGAGCGGATCCCGCCAGGGCCGGGCGCGACGCGGCGATGTCTGAGGCGATTCCGCGTGCTCGTCCTCGCCGGGGTGCCGGCGCCGCCCCTTGGGCCTGCCGATTTGCCTGTGAACGAGGCAAAGGCTGCGGAGATCATCACGCTCGCCGCCCCCGAGGAAGACGCGGCGAGCGCGCTCGAGGCGCTGGCGGTCGCGCTTTCCGCGCATGCCACCGCCCCCTCCGTCGAGGTGGAGCGGCGGCCGCCGCCCACGCGCGGCCCGATCACCGGCGCGGGGCTTGCCGCCGTGATCGGATCGCTTCTGCCCGAATCGGCAGTGGTGGCGGACGAGGCCGGGCCGGCGGGCCGTGAGATTTTCAGGGAATGCCGGGGCGCGCCGCCGCATGACTGGGTGGTGGGCATGGGCGAGCCGGCCGGGCTCGGGGTTGCGCTGGCGGCCGGCGCGGCCATGGCTTGTCCGGACCGGCCGGTTCTCTGCCTGACCGGCGAAGCCGGGGCGGCGCCCGCCATGCAGGCCCTTGGTTCCATGGTGCGGGAGGGGCGAAGCGTGACGGTGCTGGTGCTCAGCGATCGCGGCAAGACGGTCCCGGGAACGCCAGCGTCGGAAGGGGCGCCACCGGCTCCCGCCGCGAGCGATCTCGAGCGGGACCAGATCGCGCTCGCCGAGGAGATGGGCGTGCCGGGACAGCGCATCGAAACGCTGGAGGCGCTGGCAGAGGCCCTTCGCGGCGGCTTTGCCAGCGGCGGACCGAGCCTGATCGAAGTGCCTTTCTGATTTTACTTAGATTCTAATGGTTCTACTGGCGCAGATTGGCCGTATTCGCGCCGCCGAGGACATCGACGCCGGTGACGCAGCGCAGGAACGCCGTGGTCGCCCGGTTGCTTCCATGCAGCGAAACCTTCTGCGGTGAGGCGATGCCGGCGGTGACTCTCATGACGCTCACCGTCTCCATGGCCGAGATCATGTCATCGAGCTGCTCGCGCGAGACGGAAACGATGGCCGTATCGCGCGTGTTCGAGGTGACAGCCAGAATGGAATGATAAGGCCCGATATCGAAAACCAAGTTTCCTTTCACGTTATCGGGAAGAACCCAGTTGTCCTGCGAATAGCGGACCTCGAAATCGCCCACCCCGGCGCGCAGCCCGAATCCATTGTCCTGACCCGTCGTGAAGGCGATGCAGACATCTGCCCCCGGAGAGCCGGGGGCCTGCTGCTCTTTCGCGATCCAGTCTCCGCTGACGACGAGGGTGCGCAGCGTCTCGTCGGCACGCGCGCGCAGGCCGGAGAGCGCCAGGAGCGCGGCCAGGGCACATGCGCCGATCGTGACGGGGCCTGTGCGCCGCATTTACATGTCCGCCCTGAAGGTTCTGGAGAGCACAATGAACATTGGAAACTCTCCGGTGAAACAGTTTCAGCTCCGCGATAATTCAGTATGCGGCCGCCATCGTCCACGTCAAGCAGCCGGAACGATCCGGTGATTGCCGGCCAATGCCAATAAAGAACCGCCGGCGGCTGCTGAGTGCCATCCGGCGGCGAAGTTTGCGAACCCTCGAAGGCTGGGAGATGTCCTTCGCTGAGGCGGCCATTGGGTAGACGAAATGCGACGGCGCCGCTGTGGCGCAGGTCACACAAGCGTGCCGCCGGAGGACCGGGTGCCCGGTTTCGTTCAGAGCGTGTCCAGCCTGACCGAACACGCTTTTGCGTTGTTTTGCCGAGCGGATTGACGCGCCTGAGGAGGATATCGACGGTCTGAGCGAGACCGGCAGACCCCCGCGCGGATCACCGCCCTTGCCAATCCTTATTTCTGTTGGCCTGCTGATCCTCTCCGTTCGCCGCGAAATGCGACGAACTTCGAGGGCAGGACACGAGCTAGCCGCGGCGCGCCCGGATCTCTGCCGTGCTCACCGCGCCGCCCCGCACAACCCGCCAGGCAGGCCAGGTCTCCCGTGTCTCGACCACTCTCCGGTCGCGAAAGACATCGGCGTGCAACGGATAGGCGGTGGTGGATTTGAGGCGCTCCATCGCGAAGCGGGAGGTCACCTTCTTCAGCGGCGCAATTGCGATCAATTGCTTGTAGAGCGCATCGAACTCGGCCATGTCGGCCACGGCGACGCGCAGCATGTAATCATCCTCGCCGGCCATGCGGTAAAGCTCCATCACCGCGGGCATGGCCGCAACCGCGGTCGCGAATCGCTCCAGCCAGTCCGGCGTGTGGTCTCCCGCCTCCACCGCAACGAAGACGGTCAGCCCCATCCCGACCCGCTCGGGGGCGACCAGCGCCACACGCCTTGTGATGACACCGGCGAGTTCCAGCTTCTGGATCCGCTTCCAGCAAGGCGTGGGCGACAAGCCCACACGCTCGGCAAGCTGGGCGATCGAAAGGGTCGCATCCTCCTGCAGGATGGCCAGCAGCTTGCGATCGATTTCATCCATCGGATCCTCCCTCGGAATCCTCCCTGCCGATCCCAAAACGACGTCTCCTTTCGCAGGCATGCTGCGGCACGGATGCGTGTCGGCAGACATTCACTCTATAAATTTGATGGAGATAATAGACAATGAAAAAACAGCGCAGGATCGATCATGCGCTTGGCGGCGCGGGGCCGGTTGGGTTAACCGCTTGCTTATGACCGGTTCCTTCCTGCAGACGCGTCCGCATCCCGGCCTCGAGCCGGCGCTTCGCCAGGCGATCGAGGCGGAATGGCTGGCGCTCGGTCGCGCCGCTTCGATCGCCCGGGCCGGGCTTGCCGGGGCGCGAGTCGCGGCCCTCGCCGCTGTCGCGGAGAATGAAGTCTTCCCCGACTGGTTCGCGCCGATGGCCTCCCCGATTCCGCCAAGTGAAGCGGCGCTGAAGACGGTCTGGGCGGAGATCGGCCATGGCGAGCCGATCACACCCGAAGATCTTGAAGCCGTCCGTGCCCTCTGGCCGCTGCTCGCTCCGGCCGAGGCGATCATGGAGACGGGGGGCGATATCCGCCTCCAGCTCGACCCGCAGACAAGGCTCAATGGCTATGGCGCGAGCCACCGCCCGCGGCCCTGGGCGATCACCTACGCCTCCACCACCGCTTCCTCGATCTCCGAGCGCGGCTATGCGGCCGCCGACTCCGCACGCCGCGCCGTCACCACGGCCATGCTGCGGCGTGGAGACCGCCGGCCGGTTGCCTCCCTCCTTTCCGCCGTCCGTGCCCGCCTCGCGCGGATTTATCACGTGCCGCGCGGCGGCACGGTGGTACTCGCGGCTTCGGGCACGGATGCCGAGCTGCTGGCGCTCGCGCTTGCCCACGCAGCCGAGCCTGACCGGCCGATTCTCACCATCCTGATTGCCCCCGAGGAGACCGGCTCGGGGGTGCCGATAGCGGCGCGCGGCCGGCATTTCGCGATCGATACCGCCCGCGGCCGAGCGGTTTCCCGCGAAACCCCGGTCGCCGGCTTTCGCGCCGATACCGAGCTCGTCGCCATTCGCCTGCGCGACATGGCCGGAGCCATCCGCCCGCTTGCCCTGGTGGAAGAAGAGATTGCGGCGGAGCTTGCCGCCGGCATCGAAGCCGGGCGACGCGTCGTGCTGCATGCGCTCGATCTCTCGAAGACTGGCCTGCTCGCCCCGCGCCCGGCCCTGCTCTCTCGCCTCAGGGCTCGCTTCGGCGCTGCGTTCGATATCGTCGTCGATGCCTGCCAGCTTCGGCTCTCGCGCGCCTCGATCCGTGATTACCTCGACCTCGATGCCACGGTCCTGATCACCGGTTCGAAATTCCTCACCGGCCCGCCTTTCTCAGGTGCGCTTCTGTTGCCCGGTGCGATCGCGAGCCGGCTCGCGCGGGGGCGCCTGCCGGAAGGGCTCGACGCTTATTTCGGGCGGGAGGATTTTCCCGCCCTGTGCCCGGCCGCCGACTTTCTTCCCCTTGCCGGCAACTACGGCTTGGCCCTCCGCTGGGTCGCAGCACTCGCCGAGCTTGGCGCCCTGCTCCGCATCTCGCAGCCGCGGCGGGCGGCGATCATCGCCGGCTTTGGCCGTATCGTGCGCGAGGAAGCTGCCTCCGACCCGGGGATCCGCCTGCTCGAGACCGACTTGCCGGAGCGCGGCCCGCATGAGCGGCCCTGGGAACGGCTGCCGAGCATCTTTGCCTTCGCTGTCCGCGCCCCCTTCGCCGAACGCTGGCTCGATCCCGGCGAGGCGCGCGCGGTCTATCGCTGGCTGAACGCCGATCTCTCCCGGGCCCTGCCGGATGCGCCGGTCGCGCTCGCGGCGCGCATTTGCCATATCGGCCAACCCGTCGCGCTGCCGCAATGGGATGGGTTGCCGGGCAGCATGGGGGTGCTGCGCGTTGCCTGTGGCGCCCGCCTCATCGCGGGCGAGCCTTCCCATCGCGGGCTCGGCCCGGCCGAGCGCCTTGCCCGGGAATTCGACGATGTGCGCACCGTCTTCCGCAAGCTCCGCCTGATCCGCGAGAACTGGCGGCGCCTCGCCGCCATCGATCCCAAGCCGCATTACCGCTCGCGCGCGATCTGACCTTCCCTTCCGGCGCGCAGGCAGAGATTCTTTTCCTGCATATCCTTTGAATTTCGGCAAAACCTCCGGCTTGCCGCGGCCTTTCTCCCTGCCGACATGGCATGGCAGTTCCCGCACGCCGGGACGGCAAGAGGAGGGAGGCGCCCGTGATGCAATCGGCAATGATGCGGTCCTATGTCATCGACGTCTCCGGCATTTTTGCCGGTGCCGCTGTCCGCGTTCCTTCGCTCTATGGAGAGAGCTTCCGCTTCATCGCCATCGATCCGCGGGTCGAGGATCTCGATCAAAGCGAGTGGCCGTCGCTCGAAGCGGTGCGCCGCGCGGCGTCGCACCTGCTGCGCACGGGCCGGCTGCCGGCTCCGCCGCCGGCACAACAAGCCGCAGGAGCCTGAAGACCGAAGGTGGAATCACCGGAAGTCTGAATCACGCGAGACAATAATGACCGAGAGTGGAATGGGTGAGCGCGAGCGATCTCATCCCGCTCTGGCGCAGTGCCGCACGCCCACCACCTGTCGCAGATTGCCCTCGATCAGGCCGAGCATCTCGCGCGGCACATCGGCGAGGCGGATCTCAACCGCGAGTGCGCCGCCCTTGAGCCGTGCCGCGAAGGTCTCGGGCACCAGATTGCGCCGCGCCAGGGGCTGAAGCAGCCGCGGCAGGACGCCCGGACTGAAATCCGCCACGACTTCGAAGAGAACGGAGGAAACGGCCGAGCCGGCCGTGCAAACATCGTCAGACATGGAACGCTCCGAATGGAGAGTGAAAATTGCGCGAGACCCAAAATCCCGGCTGCTCAGGCAGCCGGGTGGCTAATTCGCGCGCTCTCCATCCGCGGATCCATTTTTTCTCAATAGCACGCTATATCGGAACGCGCCAGGGTCTTGCCGAAATCGCGGCCGCCCCGCGAACCCCTGCCGTTCAAATGACCCCGATCCGGCGAAGAAGGATCGAAGCCGTTGGCACCACCGCATCGCCGAGCTCCGCCAGCACCGCAGGGAAATCCGCCTCCGCCACGACCCGCAGCGGCGCATATTCGCCATCGCCGAACCGCGCGTGCAGGGCAAGCGCCTCCGCTCCATCCATCGGCACGGTGAGCGGAATGCCGATATCGAGCACATGGGTCCCGGGATGCTCGATGATGGCGATCGGCGGCCCCAACCATTCCCGCTCCGCCGTGATCCCCACTTCCTCGCGCAACTCCTTCAGGAACTGCGCCGCAAGATCGATGTTGCCGCGCGCGTCCGCCGCGCCGGGATCGACGCTGCCGGCTGGAGGAAGCTGCCATTTCCCCGCCTGATGGGCGGTCCGCAGGCTTCGCCTCCCGAGCAGGATGCCGTCACGAAGCCGTACCACTCCGTTCACCGCGAGCGGCCGAAGCCCGAGCGTGGCAAAAAGCTCCGGCCGTGCCACTTGTGCGACGATGCGGCGGAATTCGGTGAAGTGCCCGCTCACGCGCCGCGGCGTAATCTGCTCGGCGCTGAAGACCCGCCCGTTGAACAGGGCATCGCCGAGCCGCGACCGCGCTTCCTGCCACAGGCGCTCGATCTCGGCCTCCATCGCCGTGTCGAGCGCGGGCATCGTCCGCGCCGCCACCACCGCGAGCATGGGCTCGACCTCATGCACCACCCATTCGCCCATGCCCGCACCCGGCCCTTCCTGCCTGACTTCGCTCGCGCCCGGCACGTTGCACCGGAGCCCGCGACTCTTCCCCTTACGCTCCGCACGATCCCGTGCAAATCGCCCATGCAAATCGCCCATGGAAATCGCGGTGCGACGAGAAAGATGGAGCAGACCGAGGGCAAGATTGACCTTTGGGAAAGACCCGAGGACGCTGCGCCTGCTTGGCCTTCGGCGAATCCGCGGGGTGCCAAGGAGGTGCCGGAGAGTCCGCGGTCCGATCAGAGGAGAATCCCGCCGTGAAGAAGGTCAAGTTTTCCAGGCTCGCCGGATTCCTGTTCGCGGCACTTTTTCTCGTCGGCGGGCGGCCGGCCGAAGCTGCCGGAACGCTCGATCCCACCCCGCGCACGGCGGTGCTCTCCGCCTTCCCTCCGGAAATGGTCGAATTGCAGGCCGCGCTGCACGGAGGCAAGGAGTACGATGTCGATGGCGTGATCTTCACCACCGGCACCTTGGAGGGCAAGCCGGTCGTGCTGCTGCTGACAGGGATCAGCATGGTGAATGCCGCGATGGCAACCCAGCTC